>NZ_VHLC01000001.1:0-281163 GCF_006547355.1 Myxococcus sp. AB036A
GCGTGAGAGGGCCGTCTTCTCCGTCGTGTCCGCGCTCGGGACACACTGCGACAGCCGCCGTCCCAGCACCGCCGACTCCGGCCCCCGCACCGCGGTGTGCACGGTGCGCGAGCCACCGAAGCGCTGCACCTGGGCCTCGTGGATGTCCACCAGCGCCACCGCCGCCGCGCGCACCGACGCGTCATTGCCCTTGCGCAGCAGCCCCACCAGCGAGGGCACCGCGGCCTCCTGGCCGGTGCGCCCCAGCGCGCGCGCCGCCTCCAGGGTGTAGAAGGGGTCGGGCAGCAGGCCCAGCAGCGCGGGCACCACTACGGGGTCTCCACACCGGCCCAGCACGTCGATGGCGGGGAAGATGCGGAAGAAGTTTCCGCTGCCCAGCGCCGCCAGCAGCGCGTCCACCGCCGCGCCGCCGCCCACGCGGCCCAGCGCCTCGATGGCCGCCACCGCCACGTTGTCGTCCGGGTGCACGGTGAGCCGGGACAAGAGCGGCACCGAGCGCCGGCTGCGACGCCGGCCCAGCACCTGGGCGACGTCACAGACGATGGCGGGGTTGGCGTCATCCCCCAGCGCCTCCAGCGTGCCCTCGACATCACCGGTGGAGGCCACCAACGCCTCCACGGCGGCCGCCAGTCGCGCCTCACTGTCGCGGCGGTGGAGCAGCACGTCGCGCAGCGGCGCCACCGCGGGCGTCCCCAGCTTCGCCAGGGCGCCCACCACCGCGCGCCGCACCGCCCAGCTCTGGGCATCCAGCCCGCCCACCAGCAGCGCCAGGCTGGCGGCGCCGCGCCGGGCGAGCTGCTCCACCTCATCCACCTGGGAGCGGTCCTCCGCCGACAGCGTCAGCGGGTGCACCGACGTCGAGGACGCGGCCGTCATGCCCGCTGCTCCCGCGGCGAGGCCGCCACGGCCTCAGGGCTGTCCTTCACCCCACCCAACGCGCCTCGCAGCCGCGCGAGGCTCTCCGACTGCGAGCCTTGCAGCCGCGTGAGGTGGGCCAGCCGGCCCGCCACCTCCTGCACCTCCGTGGCGGTGATGGCCGTCGCGCGCGCCTGCTGCGCGGTGGCGGTGGTGATGTCCCGCGCCCGGAGGCGAATCTCCTCCACGCTCTTGGCCAGGCCCTCCATCACCGCCGTCGCCTCCGCGCTGGCGCGTGCCACCACGGCCACGCCCGTGGCCTGGCGGCTGGCGGAGGCCGTGAGCGCACCGAGCGCCTCCGTCTGCTCGTCCAGCGCGCGCGACGTCTGCCGCGCCACGCGCCGTACCTCGTCCGCCTCCCGCACCAGCCCGCTGAGCGCCTTCGACTGCTCCTCCGCGGCCCGCGTCACCGACGCGGCCAGCTTCGCCACCTGGCGGCTGGCCGTTTCACTCTGCTTGAGGGCGCGGGCCTGCTCTGTCATGCCGCGCGCGGACTGGGCCACCTGCTTGCGCGTTTCTTCCATCGCCCGCGTCACCTCCTGGGCGGCCGTGGCCTGCTCGGCCAGCCCCACCAGGGTGCGCTGGGTGGCCGCCGCCGCCTCCTGCGCCAACGTGCCCACCCCCGCCACGTCACGGCTCTGGGTGGTCACCACCCCGCTCACACCCTGGACGAGCTGACGCATCTGGGAGGTGCCCTTGGCCAGGTCCGCCGCCGCCACCGCCTGCTCCTGCACGGCGCGCGACACCTTCTGTACCGCCTCCGCGAGCTGACCGTTGGAGCGCACCACGTCGCGCAGCGCGCGCGCCTGCTCGGAGGTGGCCTGCGTCGTCTGCCGCGACATGCGCCGCATCTCCGCGCCGCCCTGCGCCAGCGCCTGGGCGGCCTGCGCCTGCTCCGCCGCGGATATGGCGATGGCCCGTCCCTGTTCGCTCACCTTCGCGGTGCCCTGGACCAGGGCCTGCGTGGCCTGCACCTGCTCGCTGGAGGCGCGCGACACCTCGCGCACGTTGCTCCCCAGGTCCTCAACCCCCTTGAGGATGGTGGACAGCGCGCGCTCGGCATCTCCTGCCAGCGCCGCGCCCTCGTCCGCCGCACGCACGCCTTCGCCCGAAGCGGTGGCCGCCTCGCGCGCCGTCGTCTGCAGACCCCGGACGATTTTCGCCACGTCCGCGCTGGCCGCCGCCGCGCGGTCCGCCAGCGCGCGAATCTCCTCCGCCACCACCGCGAAGCCCCGGCCGTGCTCACCGGCGCGCGCCGCCTCGATACTGGCGTTGAGGGACAAGAGATTCGTGCGGTCCGCGATGAGGTTGATGGTCTGCACGATGTCGCCAATCTCCTCGGCGCGCCGCCCCATCTCCTTCATCACCCCGGCCGACCCGACAATGGACTCGCGGATACGGCCAAAGCCGGCGATGGAGCGCGCCACCGTGGCGCCACCCTCCCGCGCGGTGCTCCCCACGCGCTCGGCGGTGGTGCGCGCCTCCTCCATCATCTGCGCCACCCGCCGCGTGGACGCCTCCAGTTGCGCGGAGGCCGTGGCGCTGCCAGCCGCCAGGGAATTGATTTGCTCGGAGGCCTTCGCCACCGTCTGCGCGGAGCGGGCGAGCTGCTCGATGGTGGCCGCGTTGGCCTCCACGGTCGCCGCGTTCTTCTCCGCCGTGGCGGCCACCTCCTCCACGCTGGCGGCCACCTCCTCCACGGAGGACGCGGTGCTGGCGGAGTGGGTCTCCAGCGTCCGGGCGTTCTCCGCCACGCCCTTCACGCTGCGCGCCAGCTCCTCCACCGTGGCCGCCGTGTCCTCCACGCTGGAGGCCATGGCCGTGGCGTCCCGGGACGCCTCGGCCAGGGAGCGGACCATTCCCGTCACCGCCTGCGTCACCTGCGCCACGCGCTCGCCCACGCCCTGCGAATCCGTGGACAGCCGGACAATGCCCTTGGCCATCTCCTCGGCGGTGGCGGCCACCTGCTCGGTGGCGGCGGCGCTGGACTGGTTGCGCGCCACCAGGTCCGCCACGGTGGCGTTCATCTCCGTCATGGAGGCCAGCAGCTCCTCGCTGGAGGCGGCCAGCTCCTCCGCGTTGGCGCTCACGCCCTTCACCGAGCGCGACACCTCCTCCAGCGCCCCCGCCGTGGTGTCCGCCGAGGCCGCCAGGTGCGCGGCGTCCTTGCGCACGCCAGCCACCGAGGCGTTCACCTCCTGGAGGGTGCCCGCGGTGGCCTCGGCCTCCTGCACCTGGGCCCGCGCGGAGTCGCTCACCGTGCGCTGCGAGCGCACCAGCTCATGGACGGACTGGCCCGTCTCCTCCACGTGCGCGGCCACCGATTCGATGGCGGCGCGCACCTGCTCGGAGGCCGCGGCCTGCTCGTTGCCGCCGGCCGCCAGCCGCGTCGCGAGCCCCTCCACCTCCTGCACCAACCCCACGCTCTCCTGGACACTGCGCGCCGCGTCTTCGGCCAGGGTACGGGCCTCTTCCAGCGCCACCCCTGCGTTACCGCTGTCCGTCGCCATCCAACGTCTCCTCCCCGATGACCCGAGGGAAATCGATGAGCATCACCAGGCGCGGGCCCACCTGGGCCACGGCCTTCACGAAACCGCGCGCTCCCTCCACGACCAGCGGAGGGGGCGGCTTGAGCTGCTGGGGGTCCAGCTTCAGCACCTCGCGGGCGCTGTCCACCACGAGCCCCACGACCCGGCTGCCGAGCTGCGCCACCACCACCCGGGAGTCGAGCGTGCGCTCCACCGGCGGCAGGCCGAAGCGCAGGCGGGCATCCACCACCGGGATGACGCGCCCGCGCACCTGCACCAACCCGGCGACGTGCGGCGCGGCGCCCGGTACGGGCGTGGCCCCCGTGAAGGACTCCATCTGGAGCACATCCGCAGCGGGCAGCACGTACTCGGCTCCGTCTACCTTGAACACGACATGCAGCACGCTCATGCGAGGCGCCCCTCTTCCCGGACGGAAGCCCTGCGTTGGTGCGGCGCGCCGCCACCTCGCGCCAGCCCGAGCGCGGCCAGGTCCAACACCAGCGTGGGCCGCCCATCCCCCAGGTCCGTGGCGCCCGCCACGCCGGGCACGCGCACCAAGGGGTCCTCCAGCGGACGCAGGACGATTTCCTGCTGCCCCACCAACCGCTCCACACCGAACGCGACCAGCTCACCGCGCTGGCGCACGAGGAGCGCCTTGGCCACCGAGCCTCCACGGCCGTCCGCTTCCCCGCGCCCCAGCAACCGGGCCAGCCCCATCAGCGGCACCGAGTTCCCCCGGCGCTCCAGCAGGGCCACGCCCCCCGCGCCGGCGGGCCACACCAGTCGCGCGGCGTCCACCTCGACGAGCTCCTCCACGGAGCCCACCGCCACGGCGTAGCGAAGCCCGGCGCACTCGAAGACGAGCGCGTCCAGCAGCGTAATCGTGAGCGGCACGCGGAGCCGGAAGGTGGTGCCGGCGCCGGGCCGCGTCTCCATCCCCAGCTCGCCACCCAGTTGGTCCACGATGATGCGTTGGACGATGTCCATGCCCATGCCCCGCCCGCTGGTCATGTTGGCGGCATCCCGGGTGGAGAAGCCGGGCCGGCAGAGCACTTCCAGCAGCGCGTCCGGCGTCGGAGGCACGGGCACGCCCGCGCGCGCGGCCACCGCCCGCGCATCCACGCCGCGCCCGTCATCCGACACGGTGAGGTCCAGCAGCCCACCCGCCCGGCCATGGCTGGCCACACGCACCACGCCCTCCTCCGGCTTGCCCGCGACGCGGCGCGCTTCCGGCGACTCCAGCGCATGGTCCACCGCGTTGCGCACCAGGTGCACCAGCGCGGGCAGCAGCCGGTCCGCCACGGCCTTGTCCAGCTCCGCGTCCCCCACGTCCAGCTCCAGCCGCACCGACTTGCCCGTGCTGCGGCGCAGGCCGCGCACCAGCAGCGGCAGCCGCTCCAGCACATCCCCCACCCGCACCATGCGCAGGCGGAGGATGGCCGTGCGCATGTCGCGAAGCTGGCGTGCGTTCTCCTGGAGGATGGCCTGCAGCTCGCGCGTGGGCGCGCCGGCCGCCGTCAGCGCCGCCACCGCGCGGGTCAGCCGCGAACGGTTGACCACGAGCGCCGCCAGCCGCTCCAGCGCCTCGTCCAGGCGCGACACGTCCACCCGCAGGGAGCCGCCGCCGCGCCGCGCCTCCTCGGGCTCCTCCTCCGCCAGCGCCGACTCGGGCAAGGGCGCCAGGGCGGGTGCCCGGGGGGCTACGACGGCCAGCGGGCGCACCGACGCGGGCGGGCCCCCCGCGGCCTCCAGCAGCGCGGCGTCGGAGGCCTCGGTGAGCAGCAGCAGCACGAAGGTGAGCGCCCCACCGCCCGCGGCGGGCCCCGACAGGGGCAGCACCTTCACCGTCTCGCCCAGCGAGGCCACGCGCTCGCGCACGCTGTTGATGGTGATGCCGTTGGCGGCGCGGTCCGCGCCAGGGATGAAGTCCAGCCGCACCGCGCGGCGGCCTTCGGTGGCGCCCGTGGAGAGCTGCTCTCGCTCCGCCGCGGAGAGCCGGGAGGCCACGGCCTCCTCCAGCGCCAGCGCGGCGGGCGCGGCCTTCGCGGCGCTCTCACCCGGAGCGCCTTCGGCATCCAGCGCCTCCAGCCGAGACATCAGGCCCGGGGGCACCGGCGCGGCCTGCTTGCCCGCGGCGAGCTGGCGGACGCGCTGCTCGATTTCGCGCAGCCCCTCCATCAGCGGCTCCACGCTGGCCTCGGGCAGGCGGCCCCCCGCCCGGTCGGCGTGGCGCAGGCACGTCTCCATCCAATGGGCGATGTCGACGATGGGCTCCACATCCACCATGGCCGACAAGCCCTTGATGGTGTGCACGGCGCGGAAGAGCTCGCGCACGGCGCGCGGGTGCGGCAGCCCCCGCCGGATGCTGGCCTCCATGGCCAGCAACTGACGGTGCCCCATCCCCAGCAACTCCTCCGCCTCCGCCAGATAGGCGGGAAGGAAGTCCGCGAGGTCCACGGACGCGCTCAAGCGCGCCTCCCCTCCAGCAGCCCACGCACCTCCGACAGAATGGCGTCCGGCGTGAAGGGCTTCGTCATGAAACGGCTGGCACCCGCCGCCAACGCCCGCGTCCGCGAGGCCTCGTCCCCACGCGTGGTGACGATGATGATGGGCAGCTCGCGCAGCCGGTCCTGCCCTCGCACGAACTCCACCACCTCGATGCCGCCGATGTCCGGCATGTTCAGGTCCAGCACCAGCAAGTCATACGGCTGGAGCGACAGCCGCTCGATGGCCTCCAAGCCACTGGAAGCATGCGAGAAGGTGAGGCCCGGATAGGGCCGCAGGCACGCGACCACCATGTCGCGCATCACTTTGCTGTCATCAACGACGAGCACATCGGCCATGGCGTCCCCTGGAAACGGCCACCGAACCTAGAGCGATTCCGCGAAGTTGAAAGACATTGCCGGACATGGGGCTGTTGCAGCGCACACTGGCAGACAGTCCACAACAGCGCCGTGCCCCGCCTGGGACCGCCGGTATCAGTCCCGACGCGCCTGCGGTGCGGACGCCGCCGGACTGGGCGTCCTCACCTCGAGTGAGGGGATACGTGGAAGGCGAGCGCGACGGACTGGGGCCCCTCTTCCACTCCGTCTCCTGCCTGGCCTGTCACCTGGGCAACGGCCGCGGCCGGCCGACCGCGGAGGGCCATCCTCCGGCATGGCGGAGAAGCGGCGTCCTCACGCAAGGCGTTCCTCCGGTTGTCGCCGGAGGAACGGGACGCGCTCGTCACCCTCCGGGGCTCACTCGAGTCATCCGAGGGACGCCGTCAGTCCCTCATCGCGGGCGGGCCCTCGCGCGGCAGACGGACGCGAAACGTGGCGCCCTCTCCGGGGGTGCTGTCCACGGACACGCCGCCCCCATGCGCCTCCACGATGCGGCGCAGCCGGTACAGGCCCAGGCCCAACCCGCCGTAGTGCCGCACCGGCACGGCGCGCTCGAAGCGGCGGAAGAGGCTCTCCAGCCGCCCGGGCGCGATGCCGATGCCATGGTCCTTCACCATCAGCGTCGCCACGTCCCGCTCGGACTCCAGCGCCACCTCCACCGGCTTGCCCGGCCCGAACTTCATCGCGTTGGACAACAGGTGCGTCATCACCTGGGACAGGCGCGCCGCGTCCCACCGTCCCGGCGTGGGCTCCAGCGGGCTGAGCACCAACAGACAGCCCGCGCGCGCCGCCGCATCCTCCGAACGGGACACCGCCTCGCGCACCACCAGCGCCAGGTCCACGTCCTCCAGGTGCAGCCGGGGCGCGCCGCCCTGGAGCTGCGACACGTCCAGCAGCGACTCCACCAGGTCCGACAGGCGCTGCACCTGCCGGTCCGCCGAATCCAGCGCGCGCTCCAGCCGCTCCGTCCCGCTGCTCAGGCCCGCGCGCAGCACGCCCTGGGCGCCCTGCACGCGCAGCCGCAACGCCGCCAGCGGGGTGCGCAGCTCGTGGGCCGCCACGCTGAGGAAGTCGTCGCGCGCGCGCACCGCCTCCTGCGTCTCGCGGTAGAGGCGCAGTTGCTCCGTCACGTCGCCAATGATGCCGGCCATCCGCACCGGACGCCCCTGCGCGTCCCGCAGCGCCCGGCCACGGCTCACGCACGAGCGCCAGGTGCCGGTGACGTGCCGCAGCCGCAGGGACACGTCATAGGGCGTGCCCCGCTCCAGGTGCGCGGACAGCGCGGCCATGACGTCCGGCCGGTCCTCCGGGTGAATCAGCTCCAGGAAGGCGGAGAACGTCCCGCCGAAGTCCCCCGGCCCCAGGCCCAGCATGTCCAGCAGCGGCGGACTCCAGTAGAAGGCCTGGCCGCGCAAATCCCAGTCCCAGATGCCGTCGTAGGAGCCGCTCACCACCAGGCGGTAGCGCGCCTCGCTCTCCCGGGCGGTGCGCTCGGCCTGCTCCAGCAGCCCCACCCGCCGCTCCAGCTGGCGCACCATCCGGTACAGGTGGTCCTCGGTGCTCAGGTCCCCGGGTGGCGACGTGTGGGAAGGCCCGCCGGCGCGCAGCTCACGCAGCAGCGCGCCCACCAGCTCGTCGCCCTCCTGCGTCCTGCGCACGAAGCCGTTGGCCCCCACGTTGTGGGCCATGCGCAAGTCCAGCTCATCGGGCGCGATGGTGTGCGTGAGGATGACGGGCACCCGGGCCAGCCTGGGGTCCTGCCGGAAGCCCAGGCACAGCTTGAAGCCGTCCATGCCCGGCATCAGCGCGTCCGCCAGCACCACATCCGGACCGCGGCGCCGCGCCAGGTCCAGCGCCGTGGCGCCATCCGCCGCCAGCACCACCTCGAAACGGAAGGGCGCCAGGTACAGCTGCGCCAGCTTGCGGGAGACCGGGTCGTCATCCGCCACCAGCACACGGGGACGCCGTGCCTCCGGCCCCCCGGACGCCTCCACCGGAAAGGCCTGCCGCGCCCCTTCCACCAGCGCCCCCAGCGACAGGGGCCGGCTCAGGTAGCGCTCCACCGACAGGCCGAGCGGGCGCAGCGCCTCCCGCTCTGCGGGGAAGGCGCTGATTTGTAGCAGGGCGCCCGCCAGCGACAGTGCGCTCCGCAGCGACTCCAGGTGCGTCCCATCCGACATCAACAGGCCAGCCGCCGCCACCACCACCTGCACCGACTGCGTCTGCAGCAGCGTCAGCGCGCCCGGAACGTCCGCGGAAGCCCAGACCCGCCAGCCCTGACTTTCCAGAGCAAGCACCTGGAGCTCCCGGGAGGCACCAGGGTCTTCGATGAGCAGGAGGGAGGGCGTCATCACGACGAGTCGAAGGCGAGCGTGCGGCCAGGGCGTCCGGACACCCCAGATGAAGGAAAGAGTCGCAGTCTGGGCACCGGACGCAGCGAGTCAAGCAGTCCGGCGGCAAGTGTTCTCCGGTGCAAATGACCGCCAGTCGGTCGCCGGCCCTCGGCTTCTCCCTCCAGAAACGCACTTGCGTGGCGGATGCATCCACGGCGGCAGCGGTATCCCGTCAACAGTCGCATCCGGGCAGGCAGGGGCCACCTGTGGCCAGCCCGCCCTCCCCGAGGTCTTTCCCAGTGACATGCCGCGCGGCTTCCGGAGCTCCAACTTCCCGCACCATCCCCGCCGTCGGGTGACGCCAGACACGCCAGCCACCAGGCACCGGGGGCGTGACCTTCAACTCACGGTTCACCCAGGCACGGCGGCAACGAAGATTCTTCTGCATCCAGATTGCATTGGAAGCAGATACAACACCGAGTGCATGCGCGAGGAGTCGGGGGAGACCCGCTGGGATGCATGACGCGGAGCGTGAGGACTCAACGCTCCAGGTCTCAGCAGGGTGAAAGTGGCCGTCAAATCGGTTATCGAAAGGGCATCATGGGAGCAAAGAGAAGTGCCGTGCAGCCGAAGCTCACTGAATTCCAGGACCGGATTCGTTCCGCGGGCTTGCGCAGCACCGCGCCCCGTGTGGCGGTGTTGCGGGAGCTGGAGGACGCCACGTCCCCGATGAGCCACGCCGACCTGGTGGACGCGCTGGGTGACGAGGGCTACGACCGGGTGACCATCTACCGCAACCTGACGGACCTCACCGAGGCCGGCCTCGTGGTGCGGGCGGACCTGGGCGACCACGTCTGGCGCTTCGAGCTGAAGCGCGCGGGCGTGGGGCACGGCGGCAGCCACCCGCACTTCACCTGCACCGACTGCGGCACCGTGGCCTGCCTCCCGGAGGAGTCGGTCCGCATCGCGTCCTCGAAGGGCGTGCCCCGCGCGGTGTCCCAGCGCTCGGTGGAAGTGCAGCTTCGCGGTCTCTGCGACGGCTGCAACTGAGTGACGCTCGACGCGGTGAAGCGGCTCAGTCAGCCGCCCAACTGAGCGTGAGCGCCTGCCCGGCTGCCCTGCGGCCGGGGGTGCCCCTGGGGCACCCGGCCTGGATTGGCGAGAGCAGGAAGCGGCCCCACCCTTGCTCCCAGCAGTCGGACCAACCGAACTGAACCCAGGGAGAGGGATGATGAAGAAGCTCATCACCGCAGTCGCATTGTGCGTGGGAAGCGCCGCGTTCGCGCAGCAACAGCCGTCGCAAACGCAGGTACCCCGCCCCGGTACGGAGAAGAGCACCGGCGTGGACGCCACCGAAGTGGGGCCCGCCATCGGCAAGGCCGCCAAGGACGTGACGGGCGTCCAGACGGAGGAGGAAGGCACCTTCAAGATGGACAAGGCCATGAGCCTGCGAGGCACCCTCAAGGATGCCACCGCGGACGGCGTGAGCCTGTCCCGCCCGGGCCTGCCCGACGCGGACCTGGACGTGCGGGACAAGACGGTGCTGATGCTGGACGGCAAGAAGGTCGCCAAGACGGATGAGATTCCGGAAGGCGCCGCGGTGCGCGCGAAGTTCCAGCTGGAGGGCGATGAGGTCGTCGCGCTGGAGCTGCGCGCCACCAGCCCCAAGGGTGCCAAGAAGAAGCAGCCGGGCACCGGCGGCGCGGGCACGCAGCCGCATGAGTCCGTCGACAAGGAGCTCGACGGCACGCCGACGCGGTAGTCCTGGCGACACGCGCATCGTGCCTCGGAACGGGCCCGCTTCCACACTGGAGGCGGGCCCGTTCGTTTTTCGTCACCGCGTGGCGCTCTTCTTCTCCAGGCAGGGAAGCGTTTTGCCCACGCAGACCCTGTTTCCCGGGCGGCCAGGCGTCCAAGGCCCGGTATGCGAATTGCTGTGCGTCCCGCAGGAGGAGGAAGCGGTGAATCGACGACTGTGGGGCGGGTGTCTCGGGGCAGTGGTGATGACGGCATGGGCATGCGGTGGCTCGAACGAGCCCACCTCCCCCACGACGGGCAACGATATCGACAACATTCCACCGGTGACGCGGCCAGAGCCCGACGCCGGCACGCAGCCAGATGCGGGGACGGAGCCGGACGCGGGCTCGGAGCCGGACGCGGGCTCGGAGCCCGACGGGGGCTCGGAGCCACAGCCGGACGCGGGCAGCGGTCCCGTTGAAGGACCGTGGCCGACGGACGCGGTGACGAACTACTCGTCTCGCTACAACATCTCCCGGGTGCAGGCCGTGGGCGTGGATGCCGCGCACAACATCTGGCTGCTGGATGGCGACCGGATTGGCGTGCTGCGCGCGGACTCGCGGCAGGTCGTCTGGACGCGCTCGCCCATTGGCCAGGCCCAGGGCGGCTTCGGTTCGGACCGGGCGGCCACCGGCTCCACCGTCATCTGCGGTGGCAGCGCGGGCCGCGCCTACGTGGGCTACGCCACGACCGACCTGCGCGCGGACCCGGACTTCCCGGGCCTGCAACCCAACTACATCGTCAGCCCCAACGAGTGCTACCAGCCCGACCCGGCGCAGCCGTGCTACCCGTACAGCCACCGTCGGCTCCAGTACTACAGGCAGGGTGACGTGGACGTGGTGCGCCTGGATGGCAGCGGGCAGATTGTCCTCGAGGAGCACCTGCACCAGTCGGTGCGCAACACGACGGACGCGAACGGCAATCCCCGCGTGCAGACAGGCCCGCGCCGGCTGGATGACGTGCACAACCTGGGCATCCGCAACAGCAACGACCACCACTTCGACGAGGACCGCAGCATCCTGAGCTGCGTGACGGTGATGCACGGCCGTGACGAGGGCGACGTCTACGTGGGCTCCAACCACGGCGTCACTCGCATCCGCGGCCTGGAGTACAGCTCCCACCGGCACCCGGTGTGGCTCAACGAGAAGGGCAGCCAGATGGCGGGCTACACCTACGGGCTCGGCATCGCGCAGGACGGGGACGTCCTCATCGCCAACGAGTGGATGTTCGGCATCGTCACGCCGACGCCCCGCCACGGCGACTGGGACAACATGGACAAGCGCGTCAACCTGATGAAGGTGGAGTCCTCCTACCTGCCCCAGCTCAACAGCATCAGCGAGTTCGACAGCTGGCGCGGCTTCCAGCAGACGACCGACGGCCGCTACTACCTGGGCAGCAAGGACCACGGCCTGTGGGAGATGACGATTACGGGGGCCTCCAATCAGGCCCAGACGGGCACCCGGCTGACCGGCGCCAACGCGGAGCAGAACGCCGCGCTCCAGAACATCAACGCGCTGGCGGCCACGGGTGACGGCTCGCTTTACATCGGCACGGACCGCTCGGGCCTGTGGCGCCTCACGCCGCAGAAGACGCTGGAGAAGGTGGCGGACGTGAACGGCTCCCGGGTGCGGCAGCTCATCTACGACCCGCGGGTGACGCCGGCGGCGCTGTACGTCCTCACCGACAAGGGCCTGACGGTCCTCCGCGGCAACTGAAGCGCGGGGAAGCCCCAGGGGTGCCACACACGGGCGCCCCGGGGGTTCGCGTCTTGAAGCTACCGCGCGCCCGCGGCGGCCTTGGTGGGCACCGGGGGCCGCGTGGGCAGGCGGAGGATGAACGTGGAGCCTTTTCCCTGTGCGGAGCGCACGGTGATGCTGCCGCCCATGGCCTCCACGATTTGACGGGTGATGTAGAGGCCCAGGCCCAGGCCGCCGTAGTGCCGCTCCGACACCGCGCGCTCGAACTTGCCGAACAGGCGCGCCATGCCGTCCTCGGAGATGCCGATGCCCTGGTCCTTCACGGCGAGCACCGCCGTGGGGCCCTCGCTGGCCAGCGACACCTCCACCGGCTGGCCTCCGCCGTACTTCACGGCGTTGGAGAGCAGGTTCACCAGCACCTGCTCCAGGCGCAGCGAATCCCATTCGCCCAGCAGCGGTCCGTCCACGTGCAGCGACAACGTGCTGCCGGCGCGGGTGAACTCCTCGGAGAAGGCCTCCGCCATCTGCCGCACCATCTGCGCCAGGTCCAGTTCCCGGGGCTCCAGCGACAGCCGGCCCGCGGCCAGCCGCGACACGTCCAGCAGCGTGTTGACCAGCCCCACCAGCCGCGACAACTGGCGGTCCAGCACGCGGGCCCTGGGCGCCAGCTCCGCGGGCGGCTCCTGGTTCGAGCCGCCTACCTGGCGCAGCAGCAACTGAAGGTGCAGGCGCAGGCTGGTGAGGGGCGTGCGCAGCTCGTGGGCCGCCACGCTGAGGAACTCATCCCGGGCGCGCACGGCCTCCTGCGTCTCGCGCAGCGCCTGCTCGCGCACCGAGCGCTCCCGGGCCGCGCCCGCGTCGCGCTGGGCCTCCACGCGGCGGCGCTCCGTCATGTCCTCCACGTAGATGCACGCGGCGACGATGGCGCCATCACGGCGCACGGGGTGGTAGCTGGCGCGGTAGACGCGGGTGCGCTCGCCGTGGGCGCCCGACTCGCGGTGGATGATTTCCACGCCCTCCAGCGCCACGCCCGTCTCCAGCACGCGGCGGACGCGGCGCACGACGTCGGCCGCGGAGGGCTCGGCGCGCAGCACCTCCACCATGGGCTGGCCCAGGTGGGCCTCGCGCGACACGCCATGCATGGCGGCCATGGCGTCGCTCACCTCGACGAAGCGCAGCTCGCGGTCGATGATGGCCATGCCCAGCGGCACCGTGGACATGAGCTCGGCCAGCTCCACCGGCCGCGAACCGCCGCCGGAAGGGGGCGTGGCGATTCCTCCACCTTCTGTAGCCATCCCAACGGTCACCGTCACTGCACGCCCCCCGGACGTCTGTCCAATGACGGAAGGATGCCTGATGACGCTTCGGAATCTTCCTGAAATCGCGCGGGTTTTCCACGCACCTTGAGCGCCGGCCGCTGGCTGGGCAGGCGTGCGAGGGACACCTGCTTCAACCCACCTCGCCAGGCTCGCTACAATCGAGCCCTCACGCCGTCCCCGGCACCGAAAGGAACCGAACCGCATGCGCCTGAGACGTCTCGCCCGTCGTGACGCCCCCCTGGCAGCCCCGGCCAACAGCTTCCGGCGGAACCTGCAGGAGGACGGGCGCAATGCGCTGGTCGCGCGCAGCGGAGCCGACCCCTTCCGCACGGAGCGGCGCCTGCGCTGGCGGGACCACTTCTCCCTTTCGGAGAACGTGCTGATGGTCCAGCACATGCACGCCGAGCACGACGGCCTGCGCATCGCGCAGCTGTCGGACGTGCACGTGGGGCAGGCCACCTCGGCGCTGCGCATCCGCCGCGCGGTGGAGGCGGTCAACGAGGAGAAGCCGGACCTGGTGTTCCTCACCGGCGACTACGTCACGCACAGCCCCAAGCCGTTGCCGCGCGTGCGCGAGCTGCTGGCTGGCATCAAGGGCCCCGTCTACGTGGTGATGGGCAACCATGACCACTGGGTGAACGCGCCGTACCTGCGCGAGTCCTTCGAGCGGATGGGCTACACGGTGCTGCAGAATGAGCACCGCCAGGTGCACGTGAAGGGCGCGCCGGTGACGGTGCTGGGCATCGACGACGGGCTCACCGGCCGGGACGACGTGGAGGCCACCTTCCGAGGTGCGCCGGTGTCCGGCACACGGCTGGTGCTGGCCCACACGCCGCCCACGGCGGAGAAGCTGCCGGCGCACGCGGGGCTGGTGCAGTTCTCCGGGCACACGCACGGCGGCCAGTTCGTGGTGCGCGGCCTGACGGAGGCCCTCTTCCGCCGCGCGGGCCAGCCGTACATCCGCGGCCACTACCACGTGAATGGCAACCAGCTGTACGTGAACCGGGGCCTGGGCTTCGGCTTCGGCGGCCCCTACCTGCGCCGGGGCAGCGAGCCGGAGGTGGCCTTCTTCACGCTGCGACAGGCCGCCGTCAGCGCCGGGTAGCGCACGCCAGCCTGGCTTGCGAGCCCGCCGCGCATCTCCTAAGCAGGGGGCATGCACCCGAGGCTCTGGTGGCCTGCATCCCTGCTCCTCGTGTGCCTTGCTTGTGAAAGCGTTCCTCGCAAGGCCCACGAGACGGAGCACTACGGCTTCATCAGCGACGACTCGGACTATGTCTGGGCCCGAGGTCCATGGTCTGCCGTCGAGCCATCCCGGGACGTGGATGACGTCATCGACCGCCTGTGCCCCGCCATCATGAAGCTTCCGGGCGCGACCGACAGGGATTACGGACAGGAATACTGCGGCCTCATCTACTCCCGAGGCGACGACATCTACCGCGTCAGCCATCCCTCTCCCCTCGGCCGATGGCAACTGCGCAGGGAAGCGACGAAGAAGTCCTGCTTCCCCGTTCGCAAGGTCATCGACCCCGAGGCCCGGTCCCTCTCCATCCTCGCCGACTACCACAGTCATCCCTGGCACCCTTCGCCGCTATCCGAGCCGGACCGGCGCGCAGCCAATCAACTCTGGCTCATCAAGATTCAGTTCGATTCGGCGTGCCACATCCAGAAGCTGATCCCCCACCTGGATGATGTAGACAGGCCCGGCGAGGTCTACTCGCGTCGAGGGAAGCAATGGGTCCGCATCGGGCTCATCAAGCCCGCAGACAAACCGTTCGGCTTCATCACCCCCGTCGGACGCGAGGACTGACAGGAGACATCATGCCAAAGTGGTTGCCCCTGATGTGCCTGTGCACGCTCGCGGCATGCGCCCTCTTCAAGAAGCCGCCTCGTCCTGTCCACGCGCCCGCGGAGGAAGCCTCGAGGTTCGAGCTCCCCGTTGGAATGCCGGAAGAGGGACGCGTCATCATCCGGCGCCCCCTGGCCCAGGCTGTCCAGCTCGCCATGGAGGACTACCTGCCATGGGACCTGAAGCTCCCGCCGGGCGACCGGCCCGGAGGGGAGTGCCTCTATCGGCGAGAGTCCTACGACGTGACAGCGGCTCCGTACGAAGGCGGAATCATCCTCGTGAGCATCTCGCTGGACCCCGACGCATGCGAGAGAAAGGGTGCCCCCTACGACATGGGGGCGCGGTATGCGATCGACTCGAAGACCTGGCGAATCCTTGCGGTCCAGCGCTGAGGATTCCCAACGCAGATGCGCGGAGGCCCCGGCCGTCAGCGCCCCCACGCCCTGAGCCTCAAGGCCGCAGCGGAACGCCCAGCCTCCCGCTCCCCAGCCCTTCCGCCTTCTTGCGCCGCAGGCTGAAGGGCCCGGACCCGAAGTAGACGATGAACAGCGCGCCACCCGCCATGGAGAGGTTCTTCATGAAGTGGATGAGCTGGTCCTGCGCCTGCACCGGGTCCGTCACCAGCCAGAACCTGTGGACCATGAAGGCGGCGGACAGCAGGAAGATGGCGATGGCCGCCGCGCCCAGGCGAGCGAACACGCCCAGCAGCACGGACAAGCCGCCCACCACCAGCGCCACGCCGGACCCCAGCACCGCCATGCGCGGCTCCGGCACCCCGGACGCCTGGGCCACGCCCGTCAGCGCCTCCAACTGGAAGAAGTGGTTCAGGCCGCTGGTGATGAAGATGGCCGAAAAGAGCAGCCGGCCAATCGGCGCTAGCACGCCCATGAATCCTCCCTGTCGTCCCTCCTCCCAGCCCCTCAACGCTGGCAGGACGTCGTCATTCTCAAATTGAGCATCGATTCCTGCGTGACACCGGCCGCTCGCCTAGCCGCTCGCCCTGCGCCGCCAGCCCCTTGAGGCCACGGCACGCTGCGACAACACGCCACACGCGGGCCTCCAGGCCAGCACGTATGGTGCCCGGGCCGTGAAGAACGCCCTCACCGTCACCCTCCTGTTGTCCAGCGCCCTGCTGCTCGTCCCCACCTCGAGCGCCTGGGCCTGCGCCACCTGCGCCTGTGGCGACCCCACGCTCATGTCCATGGGCACCGAGCAGCCGTTCTCCGGCCGCCTGCGCGTGTCCTCCACCGTCCGGGGCTGGGGCCACACGGTCGGCGAGGAAGGGGTGGACGCCCTGCGCCTGCGCGAGGCGCGCATGGACCTGGCGGTGGCCTACGCGCCGCTCCCCTGGCTGTTCCTCTCCGCCACCCTGCCCCTGCAGGCCCGCGAGGTGCGGCACGTCAGCCTCGCCCGGGACCGCGGCTGGGGCATTGGCGACGTGGAGGTCGCCGCGAAGGTGTTCCTCTTCCAGGACAAGGCCTTCTCCGCGGACCACCTGTTCAGCGTGTTGGGCGGCGTGAAGCTCCCCACCGCGCCCGTGCTGCGCGGTCCCGACGGCACCCAACTGGCCCTGGACAGTCAGCTCGGCAGCGGTTCCGTGGATCCACTGGCCGGCCTCGCCTATCAGCACTTCCGCGGCAGTTGGTCCTTCCTGGCCAGCGCCACCGGATTCTTCCCCACGCGCGGCATCCAAGGCTTCCGCGCGGGTGTCTCCCTCCGCACCACGCTCGCCGCGCAATACCAGCCATCGGCCCGCTGGGCCCTGCGCCTGGGCTTCGACAGCCGCCTGGAAGCGCCGGCCGACTCGGAAGCCGAGCACCAGGGCCACACGGACAGCGAGCGCCATGAGCACACGGGCGGATTCATCGGCTACGCGTCTCCCGACGTGATTTTCAGCCCGGGCATGGACGTCGTCGTCGCGGCGGGCGTGCGCGTGCCCTTCATCAACCAACTGCGTGGCCGCGTCGTCCCCACGCCCATCGCGATGTTGTCCGTCGCCTACGACCTCTGAACCATGCGCACCTTCCTCAAGCCCGTCACCGTGGGCGCCGCCGCGCTCCTGTCTCTCGCCGGCTGCGGCGGCACCAACGTCCAGGACGGCATGACGCTCGACCTCGCGCTCATCACCGCCCGGGCGCGGCCCATCTCGGGCGCGGCCGGCGAGCGCGAGCTCATGAACGACCAGGGCACCCGCGCCGTCCTCACCAGCGGCTTCGTCACGCTGGGCAGCGTGGAGCTGCTCCCGTGCGCGGAGGTCGGCTGGAAACGCTTCCTGCGTCAACTGTCCCCCGTGGGCACAGCGTGGGCCCACCACACGGTGACCCACCCCACGCGACTGGACACCGCGCACGTCGTGAACCTGGGCAGCGCGGATGGGACGGTCATTCCGCTGGGCGCGGTGCACCCGCCGCCGGGCCGCTACTGCCACGCGCGCCTCAACTTCGAGCCCGCGGGCAACGACGCGCAAGGCCTGGCCGCTGCCGCCCAGGGCGACGCGCCGGTGGACATGGTGGGCCGCAGCCTGCACCTGCGCGGCACCCTGAGTACCGGACAGGACAGCGAGCCCCAGCCCTTCGAGGTGAGCTTCCAGACGCGCGCCTCGGTGGACGTGCTACTGGAGTGGGTGACGCTGTCGGAAGCCAATCCTCACACGCAGCTCGTCTTTGCGCTCTCGTGGGATACGTGGCTGGATGGCGTCAGCGCCGAGCAGCCACCCGCCAACGTGGACCTGGTGGGCAACGTGGCCCGCTCGGTGGTGCCTCCCTCCTCCGTCGCACCATGACGCCTCCGCCCCAAGCCGCCCCGCCGCTCCCCGAGCCCGACTCCCGGGCCCGCATCAACCTGGAGTGGCTGCTGCGCTTGCGATGGGGCCTGCTCTTGGGCCAGACGCTCGTCATCGGCGTGGCGGCCTTCGGGTTGGAGCTGGCGCTGCCGATACCGGAGCTCTCCGCGCTGCTGGGCCTGGAGGCGCTGACCAACGTGTCGGTGCGGACGTGGCTGGCGCGCGGCCTCCGGGTGACGGAGGGCACCCTGGGCAAGCTGATGCTGTGGGACACGCTGGTGCTCACCGGCTTGCTGGCCCTCAGCGGCGGCACGCACAACCCCTTCACCACGCTCTACCTGGTGAACGTGGCGCTGGGCACCGTGCTGCTGCCCTCGCGGTGGATGTGGGGCCTGCTCGGCTTCACGCTGACGGCCTTCGGTTCGCTGTTCGTGTTGCAGGACGTGGAGCTGCCAGCGGGCCTGTCGCGGCCGGACCACGCGGAGCTGATGCGGCTGCACATCAACGGCATGTGGGTGGCCTTCGCCGTGGCCGCGGGCTTCATCGTCTACTTCGTCCAGCGCGTCACGCGGGCGCTCGGGGCGCGGGAGCAGGAGCTGGCGCAGGCGCGCGCGCTGCACGCGCGGCGGGAGAAGGTGGCCTCGCTGGCGACGCTCGCCGCGGGCGCCGCGCACGAGCTGTCCACGCCGCTGTCCACCATCGCCGTGGTGACCAAGGAAGTGGAGCGCGCGCTGGCCATCGCGGGCACCTCCGAGTCCGTTCGCGAAGATTTGCGCCTCATCCGTCAGCAGGTGGACCGCTGCCGCGACGTCCTGGTGCAGATGTCCGCGGACGCCGGGCAGACGACGGGGGAGCCTTTCCACCCCGTGCCCCTGGGTCGGCTGGTGGAGGACATGCTGGCGGAGCTTCCCGGCGCGGAGCGCGTGACGGTCGACCTGCCCACCGAGGCCCGCGACTGGCGCGTCCACGGCCCGCCCCGGGCACTGGCCCGGGTGCTGCGCGGGCTGGTGAAGAACGCGCTCCAGGCGTCGCAGGTGTCACGTCCCGTAGAGCTGCGCGTGCAAGCGCGCGGCGAGGGTGCCCTGCTGGAGGTGCGCGACGCGGGCACGGGGATGGCGGCGGACGTGTTGTCCCGGGCGGGCGAGCCCTTCTTCACCACCAAGCCACCGGGCGAAGGAATGGGCCTGGGGCTCTTCCTGGCACGCACGCTGGTGGAGCAGTTGGGCGGCTCCCTGGAGCTGCGCTCGACGCCGGGCCGGGGCACCACGGCGAGCCTCTCGCTGCCGGTGACGGAGGGCGCGCCATGAGCATCGCGAGCGCGGGCACGGAGCAGCGCCCCAGCCTGTTGCTGGTGGATGACGATTCCACCCTGCGCGAACGGCTGGCCCGCGCCTTCCGCGAGCGCGGCTGGGACGTCACCACCGCGGGGGACTACGACGAGGCCCTTGCCGCCGCGCGCCGCGAGTCGCCCGAGTACGCGGTGGTGGACCTGCGCATGCCGGGCCGCAGCGGCCTGGAGGTGGTGAGGGATTTGCTCGCGGTGGATGCCTCCACGCGCGTCGTCGTCCTCACGGGTTATGGAAGCATCGCCACCACGGTGGATGCCATCCGGCTGGGCGCGGTGAACTACCTCCCGAAGCCCGCGGACGCGGACGACCTGCTCGCGGCCTTTGCGCGTGCGTCCGGCGAACCCTCCGTCGCGACATCGGAAAGCTTCGAGGCCCCGTCCCTGGCGCGCGCCGAGTGGGAGCACATCAACCGCGTGCTGGCGGACTGCGGCGGCAACATCTCCGAGGCGGCGCGCAAGCTGGGCATCCACCGGCGCTCGCTCCAGCGCAAGCTGCAGAAGTACCCGCCTTCCCGCTGAAACGCTCACGCCTCCCGGGAATTACCGGACTCGCAGCGAGCGAGGGCCCCGTGCCAGTCACTGGGGACCTTTGCTATGGGTGGCGGAATGTCGACCGCACTCCAGACCCGTCCTCCCAGCCACCTGGCCCCCGGCCGCTTCGGCCAGACGCGCTACATGATTCGCCGCAAGTTCTTCAAGCTGTTCGGCGACGCGTTCCACATCTACGACGAGGCGGGCAACCTCGCCTTCTACTCGAAGCTGAAGGCCTTCAAGTTGAAGGAAGACATCCGCATCTACACCGACGAGGAGATGCGTGAGGAACTGCTCACCATCAAGGCGCGCGGCATCCTCGACTTCGGCATGACGTACGACGTGACGGATGCCACCACGGGCGAGCGCGTGGGCGCGCTGCGCCGCAAGGGCCTGCGCTCCATCCTCCGCGACCAATGGCTGGTGCTGGACGCGAATGACCAGGAGGTGGGGAAGATTGAAGAGGACAGCATGATGTTGGCGCTGGTGCGCCGCTTCCTGACCGCGCTGATTCCCCAGTCCTTCACCGGGACAATCGGCCTCAACCAGGTGCTCGCCTTCCACCAGCGCTTCAACCCGTTCATCCAGAAGATTGATTTGGACTTCTCCATGGACACCGACCGCCAGCTGGACCGGAGGTTCGGCATCGCGGCGGCGGTGCTCATGTGCGCCATCGAGGGCCGGCAGCAGTAGTCCTCCCAGACTGGTGACGGCGGCCTTCAGGGAGCCGCCGTCATGTCACGCAGAGAGGGCCTCAGCGGGAGCGCGCGCTTCGACCCGCCAGCAAGCGGCGGTGAACCGCACCTCGTCGCCGTACACATAGGGCTCGAAGGCAGCGCGGATGGTTTCGATGACGTGAGTCCGGGTCCTCTCGTCGGCTTCGTGAAGCACGCGGCCGACGGGCCCGAGCCGGGTCACATACTGGAGCAACCCCTGCTCGGGCAGGGTACAGGTGACATCAATGGGGTGGATGCCGATGTCCATCCAGCCGCTCTGCTCCAGGATGCGATGGACCCGCTCCCCGTCCGCGAAGGCGAACTGGCCCGGCGCGTTCGGCTGGCGGGCGGGCAGGTTTGGCAGGAGGGGCGCCGCGGCCCGCTCAGCGGTCGTCATGAACGGGTTCTCCGAGGGACTTCGCCAGGCGATGAAGCTCAGTCCGGCATGCTCCCTTGCGGAACGTCTCAGGTTCACGAAGGCCCGGACGGCATCGTCGAAGAACATCACGCCGAAGCGTGAAATCACCATGTCGAAGCGCCCTCGCTCGAAAGCGTGATGCTCCGCGTTGGCCTCGATGAAGCTGGCGGCCACATGCTCCGCTTCGGCCCGGGCCCGCGCCGCCGCGAGCATGGGCGCGGAGATGTCGATGCCGACGCAGTGTCCCTGGGCGCCGAGCCGCCGCGCGACGGCGAGCGTCGTGCCGCCCGTCCCACAGCCCACGTCGAGCACCTGACGCGCGCCGCGGGCTTGGACAGCGTCGACGAGCAGGTCCTCGAACGGCTTGAACATCCCTTCGAGCAGGTCCCGGCTATCGACCCAGGCCTGTCCCGCGGGGCCATTCCAAAGCGCTGCCTGCCCCTCCGGGGGCTGGTGACCAGATGCCATCGCGCGTCTCCCTTCACATGCCTTCAAGAAATGAAGGCCGTACAGTGCCAGTTCAAGTCGACTTGAGGTCAACAGGGTGAGAGACCTGGACATCACCGAGGTGGCCCGGCGCACGGGCGTTCCTGCCTCGACGCTGCGTTTCTATGAGGCCAAGGGCCTGCTCTCCTCGACGGGCAGGCGAGGCCTGCGCCGCCTGTTCAATCCGGATGTGCTGGAGCGGCTCGCACTCATCGCCCTGGGACGCGAAGCCGGCTTCTCACTGGATGAGCTGGCTCGGATGTTCGCGCCGGACGGACAACCGCGCATTGACCGGGAGCTGCTGACCGCGAAGGCCGAGGAGCTCGACAGCACCATCCGGCGGCTGAGCGCCATGCGCGATGGCTTGCGGCACGCGGCGAACTGTCCCGCGCCGAGCCACATGGCATGTCCCAGGTTTCGCCAGCTCCTGGCGACTGCCACGGCCTCCAGAAAAAAGCGGGCGCACGCGTCGCACGGGAGCGAAGGCGGACGCACGCGCCGCCGGAAGCAAGCCCCATCACGTCCGGCGCACGATTAGGTGGCGCCGTCCGTGGGCTCGCGGGCAGGGGGCTCGCGAGCGGCTGCGGCACGCAACACAGGGAGCAGGCGTCATGAGGCTGGCTCGCATGGACGCGCGTCCAAGGACGCGTCGGCGACTGAGCAAGGCCCACCAATTGCCACCGTGATGCAAATACAACAAAACCCACTATACTCCTCGCCCACGAGGAAGAACGGGGATTCTTCCCGCTGCTTTCCTCCTGCATGCGGGACATGCCCCTGCTATCCAACGCAGACCCCGCGGGCGTTACCAGGGCAGCAGGCCAGGGCCAGGAGCGCATGCATGTTCCACGAGCCACCGCGAGGATGGCCTTCTCCCCTCGCTCGCGATGACACAACTCGCTCAGACCCCACTCCCCGACTTCGCCGCCCCTTCCGCTGCTTCGTCGCGTGAGACGGTGGGCGCCAAGGGCCGCCGCATCGTCGGCATCGACGCCCTCCGAGGGCTGGTCATGGCGCTGATGATTGTCGACCACGTGCGGGAGTACTTCTACCTGCACGCACAGGTGAGCGACCCGGTGGTGATATCCACCACGCCGCCCAGCCTCTTCTTCACGCGGTTCGCCGCACACCTCTGCGCGCCCGTGTTCGTCATCCTGACGGGCGTGGCGGCCTGGCTCTATGGCCAGCGGCACGGAGGGCGCCAAGCCGCCTCCAGCTTCCTGTTCAAGCGCGGCCTCTTCCTGCTCGTGCTGGAGCTGACCGTCATCAACTTCGCCTGGACCTTCACGCTCCTGCCCCGGACCTATTACTTCCAGGTCATCGGCGCGATTGGCCTGTCGATGATGGTGCTGTCCGCCCTGCTCTACCTGCCACGCCCCGCGCTGCTCACCTTCGCGCTGCTCGTGATTTTCGGCCACAACCTGCTCGACCCGATTCACTTCGAAGCGGGCCAGCCGGGACAGGCCCTGTGGGCGCTGCTGCATGACCGGGGCTTCATCGCCCTTCCGTGGGGCGCGCAGCTCAAGACGTCCTACCCCGTCCTGCCGTGGATGGGCGTCATCGCGCTGGGCTTCGCGGTGGGACCGTGGTTCTCGTCCCAGGTCGCCCCAGCGGTGAGGCGCCGCCGCCTGCTTCTGGCGTCCGCCTCATCGGTGGGCCTCTTCGTGCTGCTCCGCCTCATCAACGTCTACGGCGAGCCCTTGCCGTGGTCGCCCGGCGCTACGCCGATGGAAACGGTCATGTCCTTCGTCAATCTGACGAAGTACCCGCCGTCGCTCGACTTCCTGCTGCTGACGCTCGGCGTGGGCGCGGGCCTGCTGGCGCTGCTGGACAAAGCGCCTGCGTCACTGACATCCACCCTGGCGGTGTTCGGCGCCGCGCCGCTGTTCTTCTACGTCGTCCACCTGTACCTGCTGCACGCGATGAACAAGCTCGCGCTGCTCACCTTCGGTCCCAACCAGGGCGCGCTGTTCAGCCTGCCGAATGTCAGCGCACTCTGGCTCATGGCGCTGCTGACGACGGTGCCCATGTGGTTCGCCTGCCGCGCCTTCGCCGCGCTGAAGGCCCGCTCCTCCAGCCCCTGGATGAGCTACCTCTGACAATCGGCCCCGGGCTCAGGTCCGCGCCATGACGGGGAAGAGGTTCGCCTCGCGGGGGGACGGCAGTCCCCGCCAGCGCGGGTGAAGACTCGCGGCACGTAGTCGCAGAACGCGGCCTGGAGCGCCGAGGTGCCGGGCCCGATTTCGGTGACGGTGGGAACGCGCTTCGAAGCCATCCATCCACCCTACGCGATTCCCACCAGCGGCCAACGGACGCGAGCCCACACCGGAAATCCCCAGCGCTGCGTACTCTCAGCCTTCACCCGGAAGCCGACCAGTCGCCTGTTGTCACAATGCCCATCAGCAACTGAAGGGTTGCGCGCATGACCTATCTACCCCCGTCCGCTCATCCCCCCGCCATTCTGCCTTGCGCCCCAGCAGAATGGCGAAAGCCGAATCTGAGCCTCGCTGAAGCGATGCGGCTCTTGAGGAAGAGAGGGAGCGGGCTCCCTTCCTTCCCTGGACTTCAACGTCTACGGGCTGAACATGCCGGTGAGCACGCTGGCGCGGCCTCGAGGCAGCGAGCGCTTGAACGGGCTCGTCGCGAGACTTGAGCCGGGCTGGTACCAGCTCTGGATTTCCGCGAAGTACGTCCCGCCCGCCCGCAGCACGTCCGGGGGCAGGTACACGCTCTGGAGATCCGTGTGCAGCATCGCCACGCGCGTCGCGGTGGTGGAGCCGTTGCTCGTGCCGAGCCGGTAGATGTTCACCACGTAGTTCGTGGCCGTGCCGATCAGCGGCTTCGACCAGCGCAGCGAGGCGTCGGTCCCCACGCCCGTGAGGTTCTGGAACGCGCCGCGCGTGTTCACCAGGGGCGCCTGCACCGGCCCGACGAGGGGCTCCACGGGCGCGGCGGTGAACGCGCTCGCCTCTTGCTCCACGCGGATGTCCACGCTCATGGTGTAGGGCGTCGCGGTTCCCAGCGCGTAGCTGTGCGTGAAGCCCGCGACGGCGGTCGCCACCTTCTGCCACGCCGCCGGGAGCGGGTTGTTGTAGGTCATGCTCCCCGTGACGATGTCGGTCCGCTGCGCGTCAGGATTGAGCTTCACGAGCAGTGGCGGCCCGCTGATGGACGCGAACGCCGAGCTCAGCGCGGCCGGCCGGGCGGACATCCAGATCTCGTTGTACGTGCTGACCGCGCCCGGGTTCACCTGGGTGCGCATGGCTTCGAAGGCCGAGCGTCTCCAGTCCACCTCGAAGGTGCCTGTCGCGACGGGCTGGGTGAAGGTTCCGTTGACGGTGGTGGGCTGGCCCTCCACCTGCGTCATGCTCGCGTTGAGCACCTTGTGCATCGCGCGGTAGGACACTCCATTCGCGCTCGTCTGCAACCGCATCTGCGCGAGCGAGAACACATCCCCGCGGCTGCTGTCGAGCAGCACCGGGTTGAGCATGTGGGCGTAATCGAAGCTCAGCCCGGAGAGCGACGTGGCGCCCGCCAGGGGGCGCCCCGTGGCGGCGCCGCCCATGTAGCCGAACGCGCCCGCGTTCAACGAATACATGTCCAGGAAGTCCCCCGGCTGCCAGGGGGACAAGCCGGTGGCGGACACCGTCACGGGAGTGGGCAGCGAGGCGAAGGTGCCATCGCGGCCCCACTCCGTGGAGCCCAAATCGAACGCGCGGCCGGTGCTCACCAGGTAGCGCGAGCCCAGCTTCAGGTAGATGCGGCCGGAAGGGACGTTCGGCACGGAGATGGTGCCGTCCGCAGAGCCCGTGCCCGGATAGGCCGTGAACGCCCCCGTCGATGAGTCCCGCAGGTATGCCACCACCGACGTGGCGGACTGGTCGTAAGGCTTCGTCTCGTTGCCCGACGTGGCGACGAAGGTGACCAGGCTGGTACCGGTGACATGGGTGACCAGGTCTTGGGTGACCTGGGAGGTCGCGTCCGTCGATACGGAGGAGTCCACCGCCTCGGCCTCGTCGAGCCCCGCGCAGCCGACCCCTGTCATGCCGGCCAAAAGCCCGAGGGAAATCAATGACATCTTCATTGTGAAGGCAACCCTTTCGGCGAGGCACGAATAGCGCCGCGCAGGGAGACTCATACCGGGTCGGTCTGACTTTTCCGGGAGCGCTTCGACTCCAACTTTCCCTCGGGGATATGAAAACAAACGCGCTTCTCGACAGGTGAGCCCGGCAACGGACTCTGTAATGACTGGCACCATTCGCTTGGTGACTGCGGTCACCGCCGGGGGGCCTGGAGCGCGTTGCGTGGTGCCATGCCCTCGCCTCCGTGCCTTGCTCCCAGCAGAATGGCGAAAGTCGAGTCTAAGCGCGGGCGCCGGCCTCCTGGAGCACCCGCCAGGAGGCCGCGGCCTTCGCGTCACAGGAAGCGTTTGAAGAGGTCCAGCTTCCCCGTGTAGGGCGGGTAGCGCAGCTTCATGTCGAGCAGGAAGGGCCGCTTCACCACGCCCTTGCGGTGGCTGAAGGCGTCGAAGCTGGCCTGGCCGTGGTAGCCGCCGCTGCCGGACTCCCCCACGCCGCCGAAAGACAGGCCCTTCGCCGCGAAGTGGACGCACACGTCGTTGGCCACCGCGCCGCCGCTCGACGTCTCCGTGAGGACGCGCTCGTTCACCGCCGCGTCCTTGGAGAAGGTGTAGAGCGCCAGCGGCTTCGGCCTCGCGCGGACGAAGCGGATGGCCTCGTCGATGCTCGGACAGTCCACCAGCGGCAGCAGGGGCCCGAAAATCTCCTCCTGCATCAGCGGGCTGGACAGCGGCGCGTCGGTGATGACGGTGGGCGCGAAGAAGCGGCTGTCCGCGTCCCGCTCACCGCCAACGGCCACGGTCCCGTCCTGCGCCAGCTTCGAGACGCGCTCGAAGTGCCGCGAACTGATGATGCGGCCATAGTCGCGGCTCTCACGCGCGTTCGCGCCGTAGAAGCTGGTGACGGCCTTCTGGACCAGCTCCGTGAAGCGGCCCTTGAGCTCGGGCGGAATGAGCACGTAGTCCGGGGCGATGCAGGTCTGCCCGGCGTTGAGGTACTTGCCCCAGGCGATGCGGCGCGCGGTGACTTCCAGGTCCGCGCTCTTGTCGATGATGCAGGGGCTCTTGCCGCCCAGCTCCAGCACGGTGGGCGTCAGGTGCTTCGCCGCGGCTTCCGCCACCACCCGGCCCACCTGGGGACCGCCGGTGAAGAAGATGAGGTCCCAGCGCTCGTCGAGCAGGGCCCGGCTCACCTCCGCGCCGCCTTCCACGACGGCGACGACGTCCTCGGGGAAGGCTTCTTTCAGCATCCGCGCGAGCACGGCGGACGTCGCCGGGGACAGCTCGCTGGGCTTCAGCACGGCGGTACAGCCCGCGGCGAGCGCCCCGATGAGCGGAGCAATCGCCAGCTGATAGGGGTAGTTCCACGGGGAGATGATGAGCGTCACGCCCAGCGGGTCCGAGTACTGCCAGACGCGCGCGGGTTGGATGGCGAGCGGCGCCGCCCCCTTGCGCGGCGCCATCCACGCCTTCACGTTCTTCAGCGCGTCCTTCAGCTCCCCGTAGATGCTGCCCACCTCCGTGAGGTAGGCCTCCTCGGGGCTCTTGGAGAGGTCCGACTGCAGGGCGGCGAGAATCTCCGCCTCGTACTTGCGTGCCGCCCGTTCGAGCACCTGCAACTGCTCCCGTCGCCACGCCAGCGGCAGCGTGGCCCGGGTCTCGAAACGGGCTCGCTGCTTCTCGACGAGCGCCTTCGCATCGAACGAAGGTGGAACGGCGGCGAGACGACTGGAGCCCTGCGTCATCGGACCTCTCCTTGTGTGAGCTGCTACTTCAAGAGTTCGCCTCTTTCGGCCTTCTCGACGAGCGACGCCGGCGGCTCGAAGTGCGCACCGTAGCGCTGTGCGAGCTCACGCGCGCGGGCAATGAAGCCCCGCGGCCCGTTGCCCGTCCGGCCCTCGTAGCCGTTGATGAACTGCACCACCCCGCCCGTCCACGCCGGGAAGCCAATGCCGAGGATGGAGCCGATGTTCGCGTCCGCGGCGGAGCGCAGCACGCCTTCGTCGAAGCAGCGCACCGTGTCGATGGCCTCGGCGAACAGCATCCGCTCCTTCATGTCCTCGAAGGGGATGGTGTGGCCGGGCTTGGTGAAGTGCTGCGCCAGTCCCGCCCACAGGCCCGTGCGCTTGCCGTCCACGTAGTCGTAGAACCCGCCGCCCGTGGAGCGGCCCTTGCGCTGGTGCTGGTCAATCATCGCGTCCATCACGGCGTAGCTGCGGTGCTCCGTCCAGGGCTTGCCCTCCGCCAGGAGGGCCGCCTTCGTCTCCTGACGAATCTTGCGCGGCAGCGTCAGCGTGAGTTCGTCCACCAGCTGGAGCGGGGCGGCGGGGTAGCCCGCCTGGAGGCCGGCCTGCTCGATGGAGGCGGGCGAGATGCCCTCGCCCACCATGGCGATGGCCTCGTTGAGGAAGGTACCGATGACGCGGCTGGTGAAGAAGCCCCGGCTGTCGTTGACGACGATGGGCGTCTTCCCAATCTGCACCGCGATGTCGATGGCCTTCGCGAGCGTGGCGTCGCTCGTCTTCTTGCCCGCGATGAGCTCCAGCAGCGGCATCTTGTCCACGGGCGAGAAGAAGTGCATG
Organism: Myxococcus sp. AB036A; assembly: GCF_006547355.1. Classification (NCBI taxonomy): domain Bacteria; kingdom Pseudomonadati; phylum Myxococcota; class Myxococcia; order Myxococcales; family Myxococcaceae; genus Myxococcus; species Myxococcus sp. AB036A. Next base: position 28,262 of record NZ_VHLC01000001.1, read on the forward strand.
CCCACGAAGTCTTCCGTCCGCTTCACGCCCTCGGCGAGCACGGAGATGGGCAGCGTGGACGTGTTGGACCCGAGCACCGCGTCCGGGGCGACCACGTCCTGCACTTCCTGGAAGACCTGGTGCTTGAGCTTCACGTCCTCGAACACGGCCTCGATGACGAGGTCACACCCCTTGAGGTCGGCGGCGTCCGCGGTGGGGTGGATTCGCGCCAGCAGCGCGTCCCCCTTCTCCTTCGTGGACTTGCCCTTCTGGATGGCCTTCTCCACCAGCTTCACGGAGTACTGCTTGCCCTTCTCCGCCGACGCGAGGCTCACGTCCTTGAGCACCACGTCGATGCCGGCCTTGGCGCAGACGTAGGCAATGCCCGCGCCCATCATCCCCGCGCCCAGCACGCCCACCTTCTTCGCGGTGTGCTGCGGGTAACCATTGGGACGGCCGCCACCGGAGTTGATGTGCTGCATGTCGAAGAAGAACGCCTGAATCATGTTCTTCGCGACCTGCCCGGTGACGAGCTCGGTGAAGTAGCGCGACTCCACGGTGAACGCGGTGTCCACGTCCACCTGCGTGCTCTCCACCGCTGCGGCCATGATGGCGCGGGGCGCCGGCATGTTCGCGCCCTTGAGCTGCTTGCGCAGGTTCGCGGGGAACGCGGGCAGGTTCGCCGCCAGCCCCGGAGACGACGGCGTGCCGCCCGGAATCTTGTAGCCCTTCTGGTCCCACGGCTGCTGCGCGGTGGGATGGGCCTTCACCCACGCCTTGGCCGCGGGCAGCAGCGCCTCCACGGAGTCCACCACCTCATGGACCAGGCCGGCCTCCTTCGCCTCCTGCGGGCGGTAGCGCTGGCCCTGGAGCAGCACCTTCATCAGCGCGTCCACGATGCCCAGCATCCGCACCGTGCGCACCACGCCGCCGCCACCGGGCAAGAGGCCCAGCGTGACTTCCGGCAGGCCCACCTGGGCTCCCTTCACGTCCGCGATGATGCGGTGGTGGCAGGCCAGGGCAATCTCCAGCCCGCCACCCAGCGCCGCGCCGTTGATGGCCGCGACCACGGGCTTGCCCAGCGTCTCCAGCGTGCGCAGCTGCGCCTTGATTTCCTGCCCCAGCTCGAAGGCCTGCTTCGCGTCCTCCTTGCGCACCTTCAGCAGGTCCTTCAAATCACCACCGGCGAAGAAGGTCTTCTTCGCGGAGGTGAGGATGACACCGGTGACGGCGTCCTTCTCCTTGACCAACCGGTCCACAATCGCGCGCATGGACTTCAGGTACGCGGCGTTCATGGTGTTCGCGGACTGGTTCGGGTCATCCAACGTCAAGACGACGATGCCGTCGGCGTCCTTGTCCCAGCGGATGGTGTTCTGCTCGCTCATGGGGTTCGCTCGAATCCTGTCGAAGTGTTGGAAGAGAAGCTCAGACGCGCTCGATGAGGGTGGCCACGCCCATGCCACCACCGACGCACAAGGTGATGACCGCGCGGCGCGCCTTGCGTCGCCCCAGCTCGTCCACCATCGTCCCCAGAATCATCGCGCCCGTGGCGCCCAGCGGGTGCCCCATGGCGATGGCGCCGCCGTTCACGTTCAGCTTCTCATCCGGAATGCCGAGGTCCTTCTGGTACTTGAGCACCACCGAGGCGAAGGCCTCGTTGAGTTCGAACAGGTCGATGTCCTTCACCGACAGGCCCGCAATCTCCAGCAGCTTCTGGGTGGCCGGAATCGGGCCGGTGAGCATGATGGTGGGGTCCGAGCCGGACGTGGCCACCGCGGCGATGCGCGCGCGCGGCGTGAGGCCCAGCGACTTGCCCACCTGCTCGGAGCCGATGAGCACCAGCGCCGCGCCGTCCACGATGCCCGACGAGTTGCCCGGCGTGTGGACGTGCTCGATGCGCTCCACGAAGTGGTACTTCTGCAGGGCCACCGCGTCGAAGCCGCCCGCCTCGCCCATGACGGAGAAGGACGGGTTGAGCTTGCCGAGCGACGCCACGGTGGAGTCCGGGCGCATGAGCTCGTCATGGTCCAGCACGGTGAGGCCGTTCTGGTCCACCACGGGGACGACGGAGTTCTTGAAGTACCCGCCGGCCCACGACTGGGCCGCCAGTTGCTGCGAACGGGCCGCGTAGCGGTCCACGTCCTCGCGCGTGAAGCCCTCGATGGTGGCGATGAGGTCCGCGGAGATGCCCTGCGGGACGAAGTAGGTGTCGAAGTTCGTGGCCGGGTCCATGGCCCAGGCGCCGCCGTCCGAGCCCATGGGCACGCGCGACATGCTCTCCACGCCGCCCGCGATGACCAGGTGCTCCCAGCCCGAGCGCACCTGCTGGGCGGCCATGTTCACCGCCGTGAGGCCGGACGCGCAGAAGCGGTTGAGCTGCACGCCGCCCACCGTCTCGGGCAGCCCCGCCGCCAGCACCAGGGTACGGGCGATGTCGGCGCCCTGCTCCCCCACCGGCGACACGACGCCTAGCACGACGTCGTCGATGCGCTGGGGGTCCAGGTTCGGGTGACGCTTCTTGAGCGCGTCCACCAGCCCGGTGAGCAGCGTGATGGGCTTGGTGCCGTGCAGCGCGCCTTTCCTGCCCTTGCCGCGAGGGGTCCGGACGGCGTCGAAGATGAATGCTTCCTGGCTCACGAAGAGCCTCCTTGGGACGGGGATGTGGGTCTACAGGGAACGGGCGACGAGCTCTTTCATGATCTCGTTCGCGCCGGCAAGGATTCGCAGCACGCACGTGTCCGCGAACAGGTGGGCGAAGGGGTACGCCTTCATGTACCCGTACCCCCCGAGCCACTGCAAGCAACGGTCGGCGGCGATGCACGCAGGGTCCGTCACCTAATACGTCGCCATCCTGTACGCCGGGTGCGGCCCCAGCCAGCGCGGCGAGAGGTTGACCGGCGGGGACAGCGGCACGATGTGCGGATGCGACGCCAGGACGCTGGCGTTGTTCACGCAGCAATCGATGCCGCCAAAGCGCGCCGCGGCCTCGTCCACGGCGCGCCGCACGTCCGCTTCCTCCCACACGTCCCCCACCGCCGCGAGCGCCTGGCCCCCCGCGTCCTGGATGGCCCGCGCCGCGGTGTGCACTGTCCCGGGGGCTGGGCGTGTCTGTCTTTTCCAGCAGCACGACGTTGGCGCCCAGGCACACTCCAGAATCTGCTCGCGGCGTTCGTCCGGCTCCAACCGCGTCCAGCGGGGTGCGCCGACCGAGCTCATGGCGACTCCTCCCGCAGTGGCAGGAACGAGGGCAAATCCTGCGCCACGGTCCGGGTGACGCGAGGCGGCCGTTTCTGCAGGAAGGCCGTCACCCCTTCCTCCCGGGCCAGGCCCGCTCCCAGGTGCGGCAATCCTGACGTTCGCGTCTGTGCAAGTCATTCCGGAGTGGGGCACGGCTGACCCGCAAAAGCAGCTAGTGCTGCTTTTGAAGTTTTCCCTGTCCGGTTCGATACTGCGGGTGCCGGGACACACTTCGTGGTCCGGCCACCCGTCGTCGTGGAGTCACCATGAACCTGCTTTCGAAGACGCTGTTCGTGAGCGCCGCGGCCCTTGTCACGCTCTCCCCGCTGTCCGCGTCAGCGCTGCCCCCAGATTGCGACGTGCAGTGTGCCGACGAAGCGCCCTGCTCGCTCGTTTGTGCGGTGCCCTGGGGGAGCCGCATCATCACTTGTGAGCGGTGGTTCAGCGAATACGAGCTGGGCGGCACGTGCACGCCGGACGCCCAGATTCCTTCCGAGGAAGAGGATGAACTGTCGTCGGTGGAGCCGCGCCAGAGCAGCACGTCCGGCATGGCAGCAGCCTGCCTGTCCGCACCGGTGAGCGCCCCGTAACACGCGTCACCCTCGGCCGGCCCGCTCCGCGCATCCTGGCGTGGGGCGGGCGCCATGACACCCCAGGAAGAGGCCGGATTGCGCATCTATCAAGTCGAGGCGCCGCGACCGTCGCGCTACACGGGAAACCTGCATGCCGCGCATCGATGGAGCCTGCCTGGACTCGCGGACTGTCCCGGCTGTGGTGCTACCTGGAGCACCGCCGGGCTTCACTATCCCTGCGTGGACCTGACATCGCTCCCGACACGGCACGAGTACGAAGAGCCTCGCCCTGAGCCATACGAGGAGTGGGCTCGATTGCGCGAACAGGTGCGGCCCCAGGTGCCCCCCGGGTTCGCGTTGATGCCCGGAACCAAGTTTGGCCCGATGACCGGACGCGCCTCCGGAACCTTTGGACAGCTACATCTTCAAGCGTGGTCCCTGAGCCTCCGCCGTGAAGCGCTGGAACAACTGCGGCAAGCAGGATTGCAAGGGCTGAACGGCTGCCCGATGCAACTCAAGGGAAGCGGAAGGAACCTGCCCGAGCTGCTCGAACTCCAACTGACGCCCTGTGGACGCTTCCACCCGGACTGCCTTCCATCCGACCGGGAGCCTCCGTGCCCCACATGTGGCGTTGAGAGCTACGGTCTCCCCGCCCCCTACCTCCTCGACACGGCCACCATCCCCACCACGGCGGACGTCTTCCGCCTCGCGGCCTGGCCCACGCTCATCCTGGCCACGCAGCGCTTCGTGGACGCGGTCCAGCGCCTGGAGCTCGACGGCGTCACCTTCCGTCAAGTCGCGGTCCGCTGACCCACGGCCACGAACAACGACGCATCAGGCAAACCGCTCCCTGCCCCCAACGAAGCGCGGGAGGTGTGGAATGCATATCGCGGACAGCCATTTGAATGAGCCGGGCGTGCGGGGAGGGCCCGGTGACAACCCACATCTTCAGCCTGGATGCGGCGGCCACCGCGCTCGGACAGGCTGGGACTTCCATGGCATCCTCCCGAGGGGTAGGAGGACAGGCCGCCACTGCGCGCGGCACGGGGGCGCCGCGAAGACGTCAGCGCCTAGCAGGCGCCACAGTCCGCGGCGCAGCTGTCCGGCGTGTTGCTGGTGCCGCAGCGCTCGGAGAGCTGGCACGTCCCATCACCGCACTTGTAGATGTCCTGAGGACGGATGCGGGTGGTGAGCGGGCGGTACGTCACGCCGTTGTACGTGCAGCGCGTGTAGTACGTCCGCGTGGAGTCCTGCTGGCAGTGCGTCAGGGCAGCCCCCACGTGGGTGATGACGGCCGCGCAGTCCGGGTCCCCGCTCCACGACGACAGGCCACACGCGCGCACCGTGCTCTCGTCGTAGGCCAGATAGGGCGCATCGTTGGCCGCGAAGAGTCCCTGACCATTGAAGAGGTTGCCGAAGAAGACGGCCTCATTCTGATTGTAGATCTGCACCTCCTCGGCCGTCGTCGGAATGGCGACGCCCTGCGAGTCCTTGCCCTGCACGGAGATGTTCAGGTGCACACCGTACTTGTTCACGTGTGCCGCCAGGCAGCTCGACACCAGTTGCTGCTCGGGCTCCGGGGCAACCGGGGCGCCCGGGCTCGACGGAGGCGGAGGCGTGGGGCTCGACCACGTCGGCGCCAGCCCCAGCGAGCCATGCCAGGTGTGCGTGGTGCCCGCATGCGTGTACGTCAGGGACTGGCCGGAGGCGAGCGCGCACCGGACGATGTATCGCATCACCTCCTCGGCCTTGACAGGGTCCGCGCTGAACCACGTATTGAAACCATTCGTCGACAAGCCGTTCGTCGACAGTCCATTCGTCGACAAGCCATTGGTGGACAGGCCGTTTGTCGACAAGCCGTTCGTCGACAGCCCGTTTGTCGACAAGCCATTGGTGGACAAGCCATTGGACGACACCAACGCGTCCGACTGGGTGCCCAGCGTCTCGCTCGCCGTATCCATCGGCTCCGCCGGGCCACACCCCACGGCGGCGACAAGAAGCAACGCTGGCAGCAGCTCCCACCGGTGCGCACAACGGCGTCCGGCGTAGGTGACCTTGGAGCTGGAACAGGTCTTCGAGGTGGGGTGGTGATACATGGCTGCCTCCGGTTTTTGGGGGTAGCCGCGTTTCTCGCGGCCAAGATAACCGGTAGTCCTTCTTTTCCCCTCTGACAGGTGCCCTCTCGGGCAGTTCGCGCACGTCGGTCATGCGGCAAACACGTAGTCCGTGCGCCGGCTGACGCTCAGCCTTCAATCCGCCCAGCCGCCAACGTTGCAGTTACACGCGATGTCTCACGCCCAAGGGTGCGGGCTCCTGCGACTGTCGCGCGTCTCGTGGCATTTTCACCGTAAAGGTCGTTCCCTCTGCCTCGGAGGAGGACACGCACACAGCTCCTCCGTGCGCCTGGACGATTTGTTTCACGATGAAGAGTCCCAGCCCCAGGCCACCGGCGCCACGACGGTGGCCCTTCCCAGGAGCAGTGCCCACCTGGCGGAACGGGTCGAACAATGTCTCCATCTGTTGAGGCGGAATGGGCGTCCCGGTGTTGTGGACCTCCAGGACCTGCTCACCGTTCACGGCGATACATTTGAGCCGGACGGGCGTGTCCTCGGCGCCGTGCTCCAGCGCGTTGCCCACCAGGTTGCTGAGCACCTGCGCCATCCGGTCCGCGTCCCAGAAGCCCTCCGATGCGCCCTCCACGTCCAGGGTGATGTGCCGGTCCGGATGCGCGGCGGACAGCTCCTCCACCACCATCCGGCAGACGATGGCCAGACTGACCGTCCCCAGGTGCAGGGGGATGCCGCCCGCCAGACGCGCGCGGGTGAGGTCGAGGATGTCGGAAATCATGGCGCCCATCCGCGCGGCGCTCGCCTCGATTCGCTGAGCGCACTGCTGCTGCTGGGCCGCCGGCAGCGTGCGTTGCGCCAGGGCTCGCGCGGACAGGGCAATGGCATTCAGGGGGTTGCGCAGGTCATGCCCGAGGATGCCGATGAACCGCTCACGAAACTCCGCCTCCTCGGTCAGCCGCTCCAGCGCGAGGTGGCGCGCGTTGCCATCCAGGGCCTCGCGGGTCAGCCGGGCCGTCGCGTGCTCCAGCGCGCCCTCCGCCCGGTGGCGGGCCTCGCGCTCACGCTCCAGCGCCTCGCGAAGCGCCTGCGCGTCGTCCGTGTCATCGGGCAGCAGCCACAGCACGAAGGCATCCGACGCCTTCATGCCCACGGCCCGGAAGCGCGCCTCCATGCCCTCGCGGGTGATGCGCAGCACGACGGACACCGGCTCGCCCGTGTCCACCACGCGCACGCAGTCCTCCAGGCACAGCCCTCGCACGCCCTCCTGCTCCCAGCGCGACACCCATGGAGGCAGGACCCAATCGTGCGCCACCGGCTCGGCGGACGCCTCGAGCGCGGCCTGGCGCAAGTCGAGCACCTCCCCCGCCGTCCCTCGCACCGTCTCGAAGCGCAGACAGGGCGCGGCGCCTCCCGCATGCGTCGTCCAGGTCCAGGCGGAGCCCCACTTCGACGACAGACAAACCCCCATCGACGTCCCCCTGGCACGCCCTCCAGCCCCGATGCTCGACGCCCGGTCGCGGAACGCACACGGGACAAGAGTGACAAATCTCCGGGGGCGCGAACTTGTACGTGGGTACTGGCGCGACCTTCAGTGCTCACTCCGCGCCAGTGCCAACGCGCCACGCGGCCCGGCAGCCGCCGCGGTGTCGTCATTCCGCAATGGCCCTGCGCGAACGGCCAGGGCCCCGGCTCAATCCATGATGGCGATATCGCGCAACTCGGGTCCAAACGCACCGCCGGGGAAGGCCTGCTCCGGCGTCGTGGCGGCACCTGTCATCCGGTCGACCTGATACAGGACGTATGGGCCGTCACCGTTGAGGTCTCCCACGGAGTAGAGCCCATCGATGGACGGGACGGGCGACTCAGCCCGCCGCACGCGGCAGGCGCACGGTGAAGGTGGTGCCGTGCTGCTCGGAGGACACCACCTCCACGCCGCCGCCGTGGCCGCGCACGATGTCCTGCACGATGTAGAGCCCCAGGCCGATGCTGCGGGTGGACTGGCCCTCCTTCAACGCGCCCCGTGTCAGCGGCTCGAACAGGCGAGGCAGCAACTCACGGGGGATGGGGGCGCCCCCGTTGAAGACAGACAGCAGCGCGGCCTCGCCCTCCAGCCGCGTGTCCACCCGCACCGGGGCGTCCGCGGGGCTGTAGGCCAGGGCATTGCCCAGCAGGTTCGTGAGCACCTGGGCGATGCGGTCCGAATCCCATTCGCCGCGCACCTCGCCCTGGACCTCCACCTCCACGCGTCGCCCGGGGTTGGCCACCAGGAGCTCATCCACCACCTGGTGCACCACCTCCCGCAAATCGGTGGTCTGACGGTGCAGGGCAATGCCGCCGCCCAGCCGGGCCTTGGTGAAGTCCAGCAGGTCGCGAATCATCCGGGCCGCGCGCTCGGTGGCCTGGCCAATGCGCCACACCATGCGCTTCTGCGGCTCCGTCAACTCACCCTTCTTCTCCAGCAGCCCCGCCGACATGGAGATGGCCGCCAGGGGATTGCGCAAGTCGTGGGAGACGATGCCCACCAGTTGCTGTTCGAACTCGGCGCGCCGGCGCAGCTCCTCTTGCGACCGCTGCTGCTCCGCGAACAGGCGCGCGTTCTCGATGGAGAGCGCCGCCTTCGCCGCCAGCTCCTCCACCAGCTCCTGGTCCTCCTGGGTGAAGCTCCGGCCCGGGCCCATGCGCCCCACCGACAGCGTTCCCACCACCTTGCCCTGCGCCCGCAGCGGCACGCACAGCAGGCTGCGCAGCGCCTCGCCCTGCCCCAGCTCCCGCCGTTGGTCCTCCGACAGCTCGGGCACGAGGAGCGGCCGTCCGCCACGGAGCACGAAGTCGCTCAGCCCCTCGCCGGGGAGCAGCGGCGCCCCATCCTCCCCCTGATTGGAATGGCTGGCCGCCACCTCCAACCGCGTCGCGTCGTCGGACAGCAGGCACAGCGTGCACGTGTCCCCCAGGAAGTAGGCGACCTGGCGGGTGATGGTGTCCAGCAGCACGGACAGGTCGCGGTTCGTCGCATCGAAGGCGTCGGATGCTTCCGTGAGCATCTGCAGCCGTGCGGCGGCGGCCCGGGCCACGGCATGGGCCCGGCGCTCCTCCGCCGTCAGGTGCACCCGGTCCAACGCCTGGGCACACGCATGCGCCAGCGCGGTGAAGAAGGCCCGGTCCATCTCCGTGAAGGCCCGGGGCCGCGCGAAGGACAGGCCAATGGCACCCAGCGCCCGTCCCTTCACCAGCAAGGGCAGCGCGAGCGCCGCCTCGTGAAGGCCTCGCGTATCCATGAGCGGATAACGCGCGCGCCACTCCTCCGACGACCCCACCCAGATGGCCTGCTGCTCCCGCAGCGACTCCACCAGCGGCATGGCCGCCGTCATCGGGATGCGCCGCCACCGGCTCAGCACGCTCTCCGGGTAGCCAATGGCATCCACCACCTCCAGCGCCTCGCCCTCCGCGTCCAGGAGGTTGACGGAGCCCGCCTTCGCGCCAGCGGCCACCAGCCCTTGTTCGAAGAGCGCGCGGCACACCTGCGGCACGGTGGCCGCCTCCGACAGCCGGGCGGTGAAGTCCCGCAACCGGTCGATGTAGCCCGCGGCCCTCAGCGCGGCATCCCGCGCCTCGGCTTCCTTCTGCCGCAGCAGCTCCGACTGGCGCCGCACCTGCTGCTGCGCGCGGAACAGCTCCACGAAGACGGACACCTTCGAGCGCAGCACCTCCGGCGGAAAGGGCTTCTGGAGGAAGTCCACCGCGCCGGTGGCGTAGCCGGTGACGAGCTCCGCGTCATCGCGGCCGTAGGCGGTGAGGAAGATGATGGGAACGTTGCGCGTGCGCTCACGCTGCTTGATGAGCGCCGCCGTCTCGAAGCCGCTCAGCCCCGCCATCCGCACGTCCAGCAGGATGACGGCGTAGTCCTCGCGCAGCAGGAAGCGCAGGGCCTGCTCCCCCGAACAGGCCTTGTCCATGCGGATGCCCAGCGGCTCGAGGATGGCCTCCAGCGACACCAGGTTCGACACATGGTCATCCACCAGCAGCACGGCGGGAGCATCCGAAACGGCCTTCGCCTGGCGGTGCGGGTCTTCATCCGAAATCCGCAGGTGCGTCAGCGTCAGCCGGCTGGCCACGGAGGCCCCCCGGCTGAAAGGGATGCCCCCCCGCTGCAACGGCACCATCGTCGGAATCCCGTCCTGCGACATGAAGAAGTCACCTGGTGTGCGGTGGTCAGGAACTCGGCCCGGCGTCTCCGGGCCCCCAGGAGCGGACTGGCCCCCGGAACAACTGGCGGCGCGGAATTACACCGCGTGGCGCGCCATCGTGCCCAGATGAAGGCGAAGGCGCGGCGCCAAGCGTGCGCTATCCATCAGTCCGCGTGCTCAGTAACGACCCTTCACGCCCAGGATGGGTAGGGCGATGGGAAGCCCCACCGCGTCCTTGCGCAGGGGGAAACCGTCGCCGCCCTCGTACTCGAAGCCCAACGTCTCCCGACGGAGCGTGACGTTGAGCATGTCCAGGTACGCCTCCAGGCTGAAGGTGTCGTAGACCCACGACTTGGACAGCCGCACGTCGAACCGGAGGAAGGCCGGCAGCCGGTCCACGCGATCTCGGTCTGCCTTGACCCAGGCGGGCCTGCCGGAGGCGTCTTCGCCAGGGCGGTGCGTCTGCGTGCCCAGGGTGCCGTATTCAGGGCGCCCGGTATTGAAGTGCAGCACCCCGCCCAGCGTGACGTTGTTGGCGAACTTGTAGCTGAGCACCAGGTTGAGGATGTGCGTCTGGTCGAAGGCGAAGGGCAGGTCCGCCTCCGCCTCGCCCACCCGGTGGCCCTCCGCGTCGTAGCGGTGGAAGCGCGTGCGGCGCGTGCTGCGCTGGAGCGAATACGACAGCCAGCCGAACCAGTTGTCGCCCAGCGGGTGGCGCAGCAGGAACTCCATGCCGTAGGCCATGCCACTGCCCCGAAAGTCCGGGAAGTCGAAGTCCGAGCGGTCGGGGATGCCGCCGCCGTCCCCCAACTGCATGCCGCGGCGCAGGCCCGCTGGAGGCGGCGTGCCGGTGTCCGGCGTGTCGTCGTCCACCATGCCTTCGTCGGCGAAGGGCGTCAGCTCGAGGGTCCGCACCATCGGGTTGAGATAGACGTCCAGCCCCACCTCCAGACCGCGCCACGCCTTCCATTCCGCGCCGACGGAGAGCTGCACGCCTTGCTGGAGCCCCAGCAGCAGGCTTCCCACGTCCACCACGGGCAGGCTGATGAGGGTGGTGGGCGGCTGATGGAAGAGGCCCGCCCCGCCCTTGAGCGTGAGCGCCTCCGACACCTTGTGACGCACGGTGAGACGCGGCTCCAGCGCGCGGCGATCAATCCCCGGCGACAGGTGGTAGTTGTCCACGCGCAGGCCGGGCACCACGGCCCACTTCTCATGGGGCTGCCACACCAGCTCCGTCCACGCGCCCATGAAGGTCCCCAGCGCCACGGGTGCCATGTCCACGTCCGCGTCGGAGCCGCCGTCCTGCTGGAGCAATTCGACGATGGCGCGCTTGTGCTCCACGTCCGCCCCGGCGCGCAGCGTGGCGCTGGGTGACAGCGTCGCGCTGTAGCCCAGGCGCGCGGACCAGTGCCCCTGGTCGATATGGACTTCGGTGGCCTCGCCAGGGGGACTGCGGCTGACGACGGCGAAGCGGTCCAGCCCCCACGTCCCGCCCACCTCCAGCTCACCGGGCCCCACGGGGTGCCGGTGCCGCAGGTCCACCCGGTGGAAGACAATGGATTGCATCGCGGTATCGCCCCATGCGTCCTGGGCCTCCGAACCGAAGGTGTCCGAGGAGCCAAAGGCAAACAGGCGCAGCGTGCCCTCGCCCAGCCGCTGTTCCACCCGGCCCTGATAATCCCAGAAGTCGAGCACCACCTTGGGGTTCTCCCGCCCGGGAGGGGGCGGCGACTGGAGCTGGTTCGCCGCCAGGGCGATGAGCCAGGGCGTATAGGAATAGCGGCCGGCCAGGCTGACGTTGGTGCCGGTGTCCTTGAACGGCGTCTCGATGAAGAAGCCCGCGTTGATGAGGTCCGCGTAGGCGCTGCCGTGGACGCCGTCATCCCGCGGGCGGCTGAGGCGCCCGTCGATGGCGCCCCCCATCAACCGCCCATACCGGGGCGGCGGCGAGCCTGGATAGAAGTCGATGGCGTCGATGAAGTCCGGGTGGATGACGGCCGGGCCCAGGAACAGGTGGAAGAGGATGGGGACGCGGATGCCATCCAGGAAGTAGCCCGTGGCCGCGGGCTGGCTGCCGCGCACCACCGGGTAGGCCACGCCGGACACCATGCTGCCCACGCCGGGAAGCAGCATGACGACGCGGAAGGGGTCCCCCATGGTGCCAGGCACCTCGCGCAGCTCCGCGTCATGCAGGGTGACGCGGCTCACCTCCGTGCGCTCGCGGTCTCCCCGCACCACCGTCTCGTACGGGTTGATGATGAGCGGCTCCAGCCCGTACACCACCTCCAGCGCCTCGTTCGCCTTCAGGCCCTCGCGGAAGACGCCGGGCTTGTGGCCGGGGGCGGTGATACGCACCGCATGCACGCCCGCGGGCCAGCGCGCCTCGAAGCGTCCGTCCACGTCCGTCTGCACCGGCGCGTCTGGATGCGCGTCCGACACCAGCGTGGCCCCTACCAGCGGCCGGCGGTTGCCCTTGGCGCGCACCAGCCCCTTCAGGGTGATGGGCGCCGCGGGCGTGGCACCCTCGGACATGGCCGGCGCGGGCGCCTCGAAGCGGTACTCGAAGAAGATGCGCACGGCCACCGGCAGGCCGTCCAGGGTGGCGGGGGCGAAGCGCAGCGACGGCGCCGCGTGCAGCGCCGCCCGGTCCAACAAGGGATGCAGCCCTTCCATCAACGTGGCGGACTCCACCTCGCCCGCGTCGTCGATGAGCAGCTCCAGCTTCACCACCCCCGCGACGCCGTCGGACGCCAGCCCGGGCGGATAGGGAGCGGGCGAGTCCTGCACCATCACGGGCGGAGTGAACGCGGGCTCGGGCACGCCCGCGTCCTCCGACAAGGGCGCATCCGTCTCCACGGTCCAGCCCGCGTCGGTGCGTTGCAGCTCCCGCTCGGCCCGGGCGGCGCCCCCGTCCTCCGGCGTCCCCGCGTCCTGTGCGTCTGCCCGAGTCCCGAGCATGAACAGGGCCACCACGGCGACCGCCGTTCGCGCTGCTGGCCTGACTGTCCACCACCCAAGTCCGCGGGTCATTCCCTCACCAAGCGGGGCACTGCGCACCCTGTCCCCCATGAGGCCAGGGAGACGGCGGAGTGACAAGCGCCTCGGGGTGGACCCGCGCGGGCCGCGTCAGCCCTGGGCGCGGGGCATTGCCGGCCCTTCCCCTGACGCAATGACAATCACAGCCTTCGGTTCCCCAACGTGCCCGGAGTCCCGGCCGCTGCTGGACGGCACGCACACCGTCAGCGCCATCCACACCTGGGAAGCGGCCACCTCCGGACGGGCAATGCCTCACCGTCCGGAGCCCGGCCCTCACCGCTCCGGCAGGATGGCGGCCGCGACCTGGTTCATCAGGTTGAGCTGGCTGCGCGACATGCGCCGCAGCGTTCGGAGCACCTTCCGCATCTCCGGCAACTGGTCCCTGTGCCCGGAGTCTCCTTCCCAGAGCGCGGCGCCGACACTGGCCGCCGTGGCGAGCCCCAGCCCGACGTCCGCCGACAACCGCAGTGCCAGACACAGCCGGAACAGGGTCGGAACGCTGGGCATCATCTTCCCCCGCTCCATGCGCCCATAGACTTCCGCGGCAATCCCCACACGCCCCGCGACCTCCGCCTGGGTGAGCCCCGCGAGCAGCCGCGCGCCTCGCGCCGCCTCGCCAACGCTCTCCGCCAGACGGCTCTCCAGTTGCTCGCGCGACTTCCGGGCGCGATCCGCCGGGCTTCGAGGCTGGGACCGGGGCCGCTGGCGGGGAGGAGCAGGACCTTCAAGGTGGGTCTTCACTGCGTCAACCTTGTGAGTACGGGCCAAGCTCACGCCCTGCCCGGGAACAGGTCGCGCTCGGTCACGAGTTTTCCTGCGACTTATAACCCACCACGTCCTCATGCGAAATACCGATATGGAAGGTAGTCCCCTGCCCCGCACCCTCAGCGAAAAGTGTCGTACCCGGCACCACACGTTCTCGCGCCGGATGCGCCACGATGCACCAGGCGGACGTCCAGGCGTCAGCCCGCATGGCCCGCCCGGCACCGGGTCCGTCCGGCCCTACTCGCCATGTCTGTCATTGAGGGAGCGGCCAATCCCTCCACCAAAATTCGCTGACCAGGGTTGCCTCGCGAAAGCACTCCATGCAATGTGCATCATTACGGCAACACTTCCGCGACCTGTCTGTGCAGCCTCCTGGACCGGAGGCCCGCGGCCGGACGCGTGAGTTTGGGCATGGGCGGCCAAGGCATTCGCCGCCCATGTGGGGGCCAGCATCCACCCTGGAGCACAGCACAGCACGTCTGGCTTCGGCCTGACGGCGCCCCCTTTCTTCTGGAGTCCCCCCGCAATGGAATTGAGATTGACCTCGCGCCTGGTGCGAGACCCCGCGCCGCCTCAGCCCCTGGAGCCGGATGCCTTGCGCGAGCTGCGTCAGCGCTGCGCGCTCGCCACCCCCGAGGACACCGCGCGCGGCATGTTCTTCCGGGGGGTCCTGGAGACGGTGCGGCGCGTGGGCGGCTCCGCCATGGAGCAGCTCTGCCGCCAGTCCCTGCCGGAGAAGCGCTACATCGACTTCTTCAGCTACCCCATCACCCAGTTCCTGCCGCTGGCCTTCCAGGCCGCCGGCCTGCTCTCCGAGCATTGCGGGGGCGTGGCCGCCGCTCATCGCGTCATGGGCCAGAAGGCCGCGCATGACTTCCTGGAGTCCGTCGCGGGCCGCACCCTGCTGATGCTCGCTTATGACGAGCCGCGGCTGTTGCTGGGACAGCTCCCCACCGGGTTCCTCGCGGCGGTGAGCTACGGCGAGCGGAGCATGGTGTGGACGGGGCCTCGCAGCGGCCGCTTCGTCATGAAGCGGGACTTCATGCCCACCGCGTACCACGAGGGTGTCCTGCACGCCGTCCTGGAAGCCGTGGGCGCGCGCGACATCGGGGTGCAGGGGCGCGAGCTGGGCCTGCTCGACACGGAGTACGCGCTGTCCTGGCGCTGAAGCGCAACAACGCCGGCGGCCCCGTGCTCCGGGCCCCCGGCGGAGAAAAGGCCCCGCCCCACGTCAAGGGAGGCGGGGCGGCGCTTCGACTACAGCAGCGAGCAGAGCAGCCCGGGGAAGCGCGAACCGGAGGGGCAGTTGTCGCCCTGGCAGTACACGACGCCCGAATCGATGACGGGGTTGGCCAGCAGCGCGGGAACCTTCACGTTGCAGGTGCCGATGGCGCTGTTGCCGGACGCGTCCTGCACAGAGTACGTGAAGTTGTAGACCCGGCCGTTGCCCAGCAGGGCCGCCTCGGCGCGAACCATGGCGGACTTGCGGTCCGGGGTCAGCTTGATGTCGTCACATGCCAGCAGCCGGAGCAGGGACAGGGCGTCGTTGGACTCGTCGGAGGTCACACGGATGATGCTGGCAGACGCATCCAGGTCGAGCTCGCCGCCGCAGTTGTCGACGGCCGGCATCGCGCAGTCAGACAGGGGCACCAGCACGTAGTCGGAGCCCAGGACCGGCTGGATGACCAGGCCGCGGTTGGCGCCCGGCGTGGGGGCGCTGACGTCCACGACGGTCACGTTCGCCGAGCACGTGCGGGTGGCCGCGCCGTCGGAGACCAGGAGCTGCGCGCTCGTGGTGCCCAGCCCGTAGGGGCCCGCGGGCGACTGCGCCACGGAGAACGGCCCCGGGAAGCCGTCTGGATCGTACGAGCCGTTGTCGATGCTGGCGCTGCCCTGACAGGCCGCGTCCGCGGGGACGGTGACGCTCTGGCAGTTGGCCACCGGCTGCTGGTTGGTGGCACAGGGAATCTCGAAATCGATGGAGGCGAAGTTGTTGTCCTCGTCGTCCTCCGGATAGGTGCCGTCCTCGTCCGCGACGACCACCACCTTCGTGGTGCCCTCCGGCACCGTGTACGACAGCGAGAAGGGGAAGGTCTCACCCCCCACCAGCCAGGGGACGCTGATGGTGCCCAGCCGCACGCCGCCAGCCCCCGGCGTCCCCGCGTACACCGCCGCGGTGGAGTTCCCGATGCCCGTGGGCTGCTCGTTCTTGATGGCCGCGGAGAGCGTCAGCGCCGTCGCCGCACACGAGGCGGACAGGTCCACCACGCTCAGGTCCAGACCCGTCTCCTTCGCCTCCTGACGCTGGACCTCCATGTCGATGTTTGCCGGGCCCTGCTCGGGAAGAGTGCCCTCACAGCCCGTCAGAAGAAACAACGCCGTCAGCGTCGAGACGCCATGATTCCGTGTCATGTCTGGTTCCTGGCATGCCGGGAGCACGCCCGCTCTGCAGGGGGGAATGCCTCTCAGTGAGGCAATGCTTTTATGTCGATTCGTTTCCCCGGATACCACGGACTCCCAGTGTACGTGGAGACAATTATTTTCACCAGCCTGTATGAAGTCCGCGCTCCCACCGGGGTAATGGACGACACCTCACCTTGACTCTTGATAATCCAGACATGGGGCGATGCATGTCTGACACCCCTGGGTGTCATTATCGACGATGAGTACACACCCCTCAAGACAGGCGCCGTGTATCCACGGCCCCATGAGTCAACTCAGACACATCCACGAAAAAGCAGACATCACGGCCAACCCCCGCATCGTGTCGCGGTGGACATCCGAGACGTCCACGGGCGGACGCATCGCCCTGGGGCCCTGGCGGACATTGGACTTCAGTACAAGGCTACGGCCTCATGTCCACGCCCAACCTCGTCCTCCTCGTGGAAGACCACGCCGACAGCCGGGAGCTGTTGGAGGAGTTCCTCACCCTGGAGGGCTTCACCGTGGAGACGGCGGGCAACGGACTGTCCGCCTGGGAGCGCCTGAGCCGCCCGCCCCTGCCGGCTGCCGTCCTCCTGGACCTGATGATGCCGGTGATGAGCGGCTGGGAGCTGATGCGCCACGTGCGCGAGGACGCGCGGCTGAGCACCCTGCCGGTGGTGGTGGTCTCCGGGGCGGGAAGCTCCCAACCCCTGCCGGAGGGCATCCGGGCCACGGTGCCCAAGCCCGTGGATTTATTCGAGTTGCGCGCCACCCTGGAGCGGGTGGTGAGCCCTGGCTGAGCGCGTCATTCCATCGGCAGGCGGGGCAGTGTCACCCGGACGGTGGTGCCCGCCTGGGCGGTGGAGGTCACCTCGATACGTCCGCCGTGGCCCTTCACCACCTGCTCGACGATGTAGAGCCCCAGCCCCAGCCCGCTGCTGCTCCCTCCGCCGCCCCCTGCCATGGCGCCGCGCCGGAAAGGGTCGAAGAGCCGGGGCAGCATCTCCGGGGAGATGGGCTCGCCTGGGTTTTGGACTTCCAGCACCACGAAGTCGCCATCGTCATACAACTTGAAGGACACGGGCGCGTCCGCGGGACTGTATTGGAGCGCGTTGCCCCCCAGGTTGCTGACCACCTGGAGCAGCCGGTCCCCGTCCCACTCCCCTTCATAGCGGCCCGGCTCCACCCGGAACGCCAGCTTGCGCTCGGGCCAGGCCGCCTCCAACTCATCTACCCCCAGCCGGACCACGGCCCGCAAATCACCGGGCGTGCGGTGGATGGGAATGCCGCCGCCCAGCCGCCCGCGCGTGAAGTCGAGCAGCTCTGAAATCATGCGTTTCATCCGGTCGCCGGAACGGGCGATGCGCGTCACCAACCGGCGCTCGCGCTCCGGAAGCGCTTCGCTGTGCAACAACTGCGTCGCGGACAACTGGATGGCATTGAGCGGGTTGCGCAGGTCATGACTGACAATGGCGATGAGCCGCTCGCCGAAGCGGGCCGCCTGCAACTTGGCCTCCTGGGCGCGCCGCCGTTCGGAGACATCCACCATGGTGGCCACCGCCGCGACGATGGTGCCCTCCCGGTCCAGGATGGGCGCGCTGGAGAGCAGCACGGCAATGTTCTGACCATCCTCGCGGGGGATGAGCATCTCCTCGCCCTGCACCACCTCGCCGTGGCGCAGGCTGCGCGTCAGCGGCAGTTCCTCCATGGCGTAGGGCCGCCCATCCGGGTGCAGCGAGACGCCATTGTCCGCCATGTAGTCCTGCATCGACGTGGAGGGATGGAAGGGCCTGCCGGTGATGACCTCCACCTGCCGGCTGGCCATCACCAACCGGCCGGACGGTGCGTCCGCGATGAACACGCCCGCGGGCATCTGGTCCAGCACCGACGCCAGCCGCGCGCGCTCGGCCTCGATGGCGCCCAGCAGCCGCTGCCGGTCCATCTCCATGGCGCGGCGCTGGGTGATGTCCACCACGGTGGCCACCCGCTGCTCCACGCGGCCGGCCTCGTCCTTGAAAGCCGTGACGTGCGTGAAGGCGGGGAAGCGGGTGCCATCCTTTCGCATGTGCAGGGATTCATATTCGTGCGACGGCTTGGAGTTCGCCGCCGCGACGTGCCGAGGCAACACGCCGCGCGCTTCCGGCGCGTAGGTGTCCTCCAACCGCCGTCCCGTCAGCTCCTCCGGCGAGTAGCCATGCATGCGAGCGAAGGCGGGGTTCACCTCGCGCAGCCGCTCCTCGGTCGCGTCCACCACCGCCACGCCCACGCCCAGCCGCTTGAAGACCTGCGCCCACCGCCGCAGGCCCGCTTCACTCTCCCGGAGGCGCTCCAGGGACGCCTCGGCCACGGCGCGCGCCTCGCGCTCGCGGGCATGCGCCTGGGCCTGCAACAGCAGCGCGGTGGTGCGCGCCGCCATGGCCCGGAAGAGGAACTGGTCCTCCTCCGACAGTTCATGGGTGGCGCGGCTGCCCATCAGCGCCACGCCCATCAACTGCTCTCCCAAGAGCAACGGCACACCGAACAACGCGGACAGGTCCGCATCGCGCAAGGACGGCTCGCTCACCCGGCTGTCCGTGCGCGCCGCGCGAACCAGCAGCGGCTGTCGCGTGGCCGCGATGGTGCCCGTGAACCCCTCCCCCATGCGCACCACGTCCCCCACGGCCATCCCCGTGCCCACCACGCTCTCCACCCGCAGGACGTCCTCTTCCAGCAGCAGGACGGCCGCCACGTCCACCACGGCCACGGTCTCCCGAAGCACCTGGAGGAGGGCCGGCAACAGCTCCGCGGCGTCGGCGCTGCCCAGGGCCGCGGTGCTGATGCGGTCCAGCGCCTGCAACGTGCGCTCGCGCGCCAGCGAGTAGCGGCTGACGGAGGCCGCCACCGCTTCATCCATGGCCTCGTGGAAGACGAGCTCCGCCTCGGGGCGGTGGGTGGCGTTCTCCCGGGACGTCCACAGGCGCAGCACGCACGCGCGCAGCAGCCGGTACTCCGTCACCACCTGCCGCAGGTCGAAGCCTTCCCCCAGCCGCTCGATGGCATGCCGGTCCGGAATATCCCCCAGGCCATCCGCCACGCCGCCGGGCGAGCTGCGCTGCATCAGCGAGGCGACGACCTCCAGCAGCCGGGGCAACCCGTCTCGCAGCGCGAGCTTTGGCAGCGCCTGGGCCGCGGGGATGCGGCGCACCTCCACCTCCCACGCGGACATGATGGATTCCCGCTGCTGTAGAAGGAACTCGGCCAGGAGGATGGGCACAATCTGGTGGATGTAGGCGTCAGCGCGGCCGACGACAACAGCAAAGCGCTCCGAGTGCCCGGCAGCGAAAATGTCCGAAAGCGTGCAGCCACCTCGCACGTCCGGAGTGCGCGTCACGGACACTCCTTGAAAAGAGCGCTGGAGGTCGCCAGGGGCGGCGCTGTTAGGGTCCCTTCGACATGAGCGGGCGCGCACGGTTTGCCTGGGCGCTGGTGGTGGGGCTGTTGGGCCATGCGCTCAACCGATTTCCCGTGGAGCTCATCCCAGGCATCGACATTCTCCTGGGCTTCTTCCTCATCATCCCCGCGGCGCCGCTGCTGGGGCCCTGGTGCGCGGGGCTCGCGGCTGGCATCGCCATGTCCACCACCGTCCAGATGTGGGGCCACCCCTGGAGCATGCTGGGTTCGATGATGGAAGGGGTCGTCCTGGGCGCGCTGACCCGGCGCTACTGGCCCCTTCAGGCGGACGGACTCTTCTGGCTGGGAGGCATCCCCTACCTCATCATCGTCGGCAATCACATGGGCGTGGACGTCACGGCGACGAGCACGCTCGCCATTGCCCTCAAGCAGGCGCTCAACAGCCTGGTGCCGGCGCTGCTGACGCAGGTGGTGCTGATGACGCCCATGGCGCGCGCGCGGCTGTGGCCCCTGCTGACGCCCACGCTGCGCACCTTCACCTTGTCGTCGGCGGTGGGCTCGGCGCTGCTGGTGGCGCTGGTGCTGCCGTTGCTGATGGTGGGAACGCTGGAGGGCCGGGCCCGCTATGCCTCCGAGCGGCGGCGGATGGACGACCAGGGCCTCTCCACCGCTCACCTGCTGGCGGAGACGGTGGACGCGGAGCTGTCCACCGCCCAATCCCAGACCGCCTTGCTGGCGAGCATCGTCACGAATTGGTGGGAGCGCGAAGGGGAGCGTCCACCCCAGCCGCAGTTGGAGAATCTGCTGCGGGACTGGGTGTATCACTCCGCGTTCGCGCTCAACTTCGGCATCGGTGACAGCGACGGCAACCTGGTGGCCATCTGGCCGCCGCTGGGCGTGGCGGCCCAACCGATGGCGGGCGCCAACTTCGCCGACCGCGCCTACTTCCAGGACGTCCGCGGCAAGCGCGAGCCCGTGGTGAGTGGCGTGTTCGCGGGCCGGGGCTCGGTGACGGGTCCTGTCATGGTCGCCGTCGCGCCGTTGCTGCGACAGCAGCGCTTCGAAGGCTTCACGTTGGTGGCCATCAACCTGCCTCGGATGCGAGCGGTGGCGCAGGAGCGCCTGGCTCCAGGGCAGCGCGCGCTGCTGGTGGACCCGGACGGCAACGTGGCCTTTGACACCGGGTCCACGCCCGGGCCGGAGCCACAGTCCCTGAAGGGCACCGTGTTGGGGGAGCTGCTGTCGACGCTGCCCGCCACGGGCACCCGCACCTACGACACGGAGCCCAAGGCCCCCCCGTTGCGGCGGACCCTGGAGGCGCGGCACCTGGCCACCGCGCCGCTGCTCCAACCGGGTTGGCGCGTCCTGGTGGAACATCCGATGCGCGACATGGACTTCAGCGTCATCGGCACCTACAGCGCGCTGCTGGCCACGCTGGCCCTGACGCTGGTGCTGGCCATTCCCATCACCCGCCTGCTGACGCGCATGCTCTCCAGGCCCGTGGAAGCCGTGTCCCAGGCCGCCGGCCGCATGGCCGCGGGCGAACGCGACGTGCGCGCCTTCGGAACGCGCCACCGCGCAGGCGCCATCGAGGTGGAGAAGCTGGGCCTGGCCTTCGACGAGATGGCGGCCCGGCTCCAGCGGCACCTGGAGGAAGTGGAGCGCGTCAGCCAGGCCAAGGCGGCCTTCTTCTCCATCGCCAGCCATGAGCTGAAGACGCCCCTGGCCACCCTCAAGCTGCGCTTGCAGCGGCTGCGTCCGGACACCGTGCGCCAGCAGGACCTGGTCCTCATGGACCGGCAGGTGGACCGGCTGGCGCGGCTGGTCAACCAACTGCTGGATGTGTCCGAGCTGGCCAGCGGCCGGCTGTCACTGGCGCAGGTGCCCCTGGAGCTGTCCGCGCTGGTGCGGCGGGTGTCGGAGCGGCGCGCGGCGTCCGCGCCCCAGCACCAACTGAAGCTGAGCCTGGAGCGCGTGGACGGATGGTGGGACGAGCCCCGGCTGGAGCAGGTCGTCTACAACCTGGTGGACAACGCCATCCGCTACAGCCCGGAGGGCGGACCGGTGGAGGTGGTGCTCCGGCGGGAGGGCAATGACGCGCTGCTGGAGGTGAAGGACCGGGGCGTGGGACTGGGGCCGCGCGGGGGCGAGGAGCTCTTCAGCCGGGCGCTTCGCGGCAGCACGCTGTCCACCATCAGCCGCGTGGAGGGCCTGGGCGTGGGGTTGTATTTGAGCCGTGAAATCATCACCCGCCATGGCGGCAGCATCCACCTGGCGGCCCGCGAGGGCGGCGGCACCTGCGCCATCGTCCGCCTGCCCCGGAACGACCCGCACGAGGCGTGACGTGCACACCGCTCATGGGTCGACGGGTGGCATGTCGGGCCAGGGCCGCGGCAAGGTGGGCGCGGCCACGTGTGTCAGCCGTAACAAGCCGCGCCCCAGGTCGAGCTGGTAGCGGACGCGAAAACCCGAATCGAGCACCACCAACCCACCCTGGTCCGACATCAAAGGCCCGTCGAGCGGAAGGCCCGCGGCGAGAGCGCCCAGCTCACATTGGAGCTTCTCTCGCACCGGAGTCGAACATCCTGCCAGGGTCCGGAGTGCCCGGGGAGCGAGCTGAAGTCGAAGGGCCATGGTCGTTTCACACTGACGAGCCGTGGCGATGACGACAAGCTGTACCTGAAGTGCATATTTGACGTCGGCTTCCAGCCCCATGAGGGGACCACCCCTCACTTCGCTGTGGAGTGCCAGACACCCAAGACAGTGAAGACGCCGCCCGGGCCGAGATTACCGCTGCCGCGCGAGGATACGCCGCCCTTCGACATCGATGGCGTAGGTCGCTTCCATGTCCATGATGATGTTCTGCTTTTCACAGACATCTGGGCGCAATGTCACACGGACGAATGTCACGCCTTCGGGGCCCGGGGATGCAATCACTTCGTACGATTCACGCCGGTAGAGACAGCGCTCCACGTCCAGGGGCAGGAAGTCGTCGAGCGCAAGAGACTGAAAACCTGTTTCATCTTCCGGCACCCGTCATGGAATCGAATCTGGACGCGAAACACAGGTGGGGGCCGTAACGCCAAGCTTCGACGCCATCCAACCTTTCCAGCGAGAATCCATGCTGAAGACCCTTCAGGTGGGTATCAGCCCATCCCACAGGACCCAGGGAAGCACCGGAGCCCCAGGGTGTCGGGCATCGGACGCGGGGTGCGCTGGCCCCTGGCGCAGCCCTCAGGTCCGGGGTATCTGAGACCCCTCACCTCTTCTTCCACCATGTCCCGGCCGCTCCAGCACCTGCTTCTCGTCGAGGATGACCTCGCCTGGCGCGAGCGGCTGACCGTGATGGCTCAAGCGGAAGGGGTGAAGGTCTCCCACGCGGCGGATGGCCAGGAAGCCCTGGACTGGCTGTGCACGCGGCCCCGGGCGAGCCACCCTGACCTCATCCTCCTGGACCTGCTGCTGCCGCGAATGGACGGGTGGGAACTCTACGGACAGCTCCGGACCAACGCGCGTCTGCGCCATCTGGGCGTGCTGATGTTCTCCGGCGCGCTGAGCGGCCAGGAGCCCCCGCTGGAAGGCGTGGTGGGCTACCTGCGCAAGCCGCACGCGCCCGAAGCCGTGGACGGGGCCCTGCGCGCCCAGCTTCGCGGGCTCCCTGAGCTTCCCGCGAGGGACTCCGCCGAGCCCTACGCACTGCACCTGCCCGAGGACGTGTCCCTGCCGCTGCGCACCCTGCCAGGCCCCCTGAGCCACGCGGTGCGCCTACACCTGCTGCGCGCCGCGGAGCTGACGGGGACGGAGCTCCCCCTGGCCTCCACCTGGTTGATGGCGCTCCCCGGGACGCCCCCCTCGCTCCTGGTGACGGTGGACGGCGTGCAGGTGGAGCTGGAAGTGGATGACGCGCAGCGACGGCTCACCGTCAGCAACGTCACCCTGTCACCGAACCTGCGCCACGGCGCCTGACGGCTCAAGGCACCGGCAAGTGCCGGACCTCACCGCTCTCCAAATCCAGCCACACGCCCCGGCCCCCCGCGTCGAATGCCAGCAAGACGCTGTCCGTGAGCCGCACCCTCGGGCGGGCATTCCCTTCGAACGTCAACACGGCGCGGGAAAATCCGCGCCTGTCCGTCAACTGAAGCTGCCAATCCGGCCCCAAATCCATCAACTCCAAAAGCCATTCCCTCGAGAGAAAGATGCCCTTGAGCGTCTCGTGGTCGCTCTCCGTCCGAACCCGATTGCGAAGAGACACGGGCCGCACCCAAGCCAGCGAGCTCCTCAGATGATTCCATCCGCGTTCCACATCCTCGGGGTTGGAGGGAGATTCCATGCACAGGACAGCAGCCTCACCGTCCGGGACCACGGACTGATGCCAGCTCACCATTTTCGGGTCCGACACCTCTGGAGGCAGCTCCGAACGGTCGCGCAATGTGGGCCCGTCCGCGAGCGTATACGTCCACCGCTCCTGTACTCCGACGATGAAACTCATGTGTGTGGCATCCGCCGCAATGGGAAACGCACGGCTGGCAAGTTCCGGGACTCGCCAGAGCGCGCGGCAATCAGCGGCGAGCGCATCCACCATCATCACCATGTTTTCAGAGGACACGAACCAGACATTGCCGTCGTAGCTGGGGGACCAGTCCGTCAATGACATATCGACCCAGGGGCTGCACCTGCGTGTGACCAGGTCCAGCCGGGACAGGCGCCACACCTCGTCCCGCCGCGCGAGTGCCAGGACCCGGTCCCCATGGATGGATGGCACCAGGTGGAAGGCCGGCACGTCGAAGTGCGCCACCGTCCGGCCGTCCTCGCGAACCAGCCGCGCCCCCGCTTCCCCCAGTGCGTACAGCAGCCGGCCGTCTGGCAGCACCACCACGTCATGAAGCGTGAAGGTCCCCGCTTCTGAGGCCCGCACCGTGATGTCGATGCGCGGCCGTGCATGGGTATCGCGCCACGCGGTGTGGGTATTGTCGGCCAGCGACGGCAGGTCCGTGCGCAAGGTGCCGTCGGGCGCCGCGCCCAACAAGCGCTTGATGAGGCTCAGGTCCGAGGTGAAGCGGGCATTGCCCGCCGCCCGGTCCCGAAGCAACGCGCGCAGCGTGGGCACCACCAGCGCGGTGCGGTTGGCGGAAGGAGGCTCTTCCACGAGCGCCAATCCAAAGACGAAGCGCTCGGACGCGCGCTCGGGCGCGTCGTCGTCGAGCAACGCACGCACCCGCGCACCCGCCACCGTCAGTCCATCCTCGAACGCCGTGGCCCACATCGCCAGCAGCCGAGCGCCCGTCGCGCCACCACTCGCCACGCCCCGCTCCAGCCATTCGCGCGCCGGGGCACGATTCTTCGCCACCGGCCACACCACCTGAACGGCGCGCGCGTAGTCGCCGGCCTCGGCGAGCGTCTCCGCCCATAGCAGGCGGAGCGCAAGGGCCTCCGGTGGATTCGAACGCTCCAGCCGCGCCACCGCGTCCCCGAAGGCCCCACTGCGTCGAGCGATGGCGACGGCACGCGCTACGTCCTGAGCCAGGAACCACTGACGCACCACGAGCCCTGGAGCCAGCTTGCGCCCCTCGGCCAGCTCCGCCGCCAGCTTGAAGCGGCCATGCCGCTCCAGGAAGGACACGGCTTCCTCGACGGCGCCCAGCAGCTCCGCGAGGACGAACGCGGCTTCGTCGATGCGCCCCTCGCGCTCGAAGCGACGGAAGGCCTCGCGGTAGCGCTGCTGGAGCGCGGAGTAGAGGCCAGCGCCTCCCCCGAACACGGCCCCCGCCGCTCCCCGCGCCTCCGTCTGGAGGGCGAGTTGCGCACGAGGCCCTGGCAACCCCAAGGCCTCGCGTGCGTTCTCGCTCAGCTCCTTGCCCAGTGGAATGGCGTGCCGCAGTGCCTCGTCGAGGTTGCCCTCCTCGAACATGTCGAAGAGGCGGCGCACGTACTCCGCCTTCCGCTGCCGCCCCCACGCTCCGAGCAGGGTGTTGCGCATCATCCAGTCGGACAGCCAGCTCCAGGGACTCGGGCCCTGTAGTACTCCGGGGGCCACCGCTCCCAAGAGCGCGGCCCCAAGCCGCGCCATCCATCCTGGCCAGCCACGCCCGGACTCGCCGCCTCCGCGCACCGCCGCTCCCTGACGGGAGAACTTCTCGCGCAGCCGTGCCCACCATCCCGGCCGGCGCGCCCCAGCGGCGACGGGAGCGCGGCGCCCCTCCATGCGCGCGAGCATGTTCTGTGCTTCAGGTGACGGCTCGGGCACGCCGGGACCGAAGCGTTCGCGCGACGGCGGAGGCACAGGCTCCAGCACGGGCACAGGGGGCGGCGGCGCGCCCAGCGTCTCCGGGACTCGGAGCGTCCACGCGGACACGTCGAGCCATGTCGACACATCCACCCGCGGCATCGCACCGACAGAGAACACCTGGGACCGTCCCCTGAGCACCAGCAACGCCGCGCCTTCATGGAGACTCGGGTGCCGACGCTCCGCTGGAGACAAGGGCGCCGAGGAGAGGACGCCGTACTCCCGAGTGAGCGGCAGCCCCAGCGCGGCTTCGCACACCACCGTGCGTGGCGCGGACATTTCCACAAGATATCCACCCGCCACGGCGTGAACGGACATGCCGGGCGTCCACACCGCCAGAATCCGGCGGCGAGCCTCCGCCTCACCGAGCAGGGCCGGATCGAACCAGAAAGCCGAGGCCCGAACCGTGCCCCGATGCACCTGCTGCCGGGGCCGTAGCCCCGCACGTGCCGTGCTCATCCCCCGCCCCCCGTATGGATACGGCACAGCACCGCTTCATGCTCCAGGTGGTACAGCACCAGCTCGCCTTCCGTCGTCAGCCACCCGAGCACAGGCACCGCATGGCTGGCCTCCGCGTGGACCACGTCAGCGGCGGCCACCGCCAGCTTGAACTGGTGCTGGAGCCCCACGTTCCAGAAGGTTCGCTGGTCCGGGTCGAGCGCCAACAGTCCGGCATCCCCTTTCGCCTGCGGACAGCCCCCGACGCCCACGGCTCGCAATCCCGAGCGCAGCGCCACGAATTGCACCGAGTCCCGATGGTGCAAACACCACATGCCTGGGATTTTGTTCACCGCGAGCAACCCAGCATCCGGATGCCCCGAGTGGTGCGATGCACCGAACCAGAGGGTGTCGCCCCTCGAGTCCTGCAGGCGAACCTGGCGCACCTCCTTCGCACTCACGATGCCCAGCCGCATGCAACTCGCAGCCCCCCCATTTTCGTCGCGCGTCACGACGATGCTGGAGCCCTTCACGTGAGCGGCGGCGATGACCCGCTGAGCCACCTGGGCGGAGACCACGCGGCGGGAGGAGGCGTCCTCCTCGAAGAAATAGAGCCTGTCGTCCAGGCCGGACAGGAGCACGCACTCCCGATTGAATGCATCGAGATACGTCGTCAGCCGGCCGGGGGGCTGTCCACGAGCAGGATTGGGTGGATGCGCCTGCGTATCGCGCAACGTCCAGGGGAACGCCTTGGGCCCACGAGTCCTCGACTGATGTTGCAGTTGCCCCCGGAAGGCATAGGCATAGGCGCCCTGCCGCCGCATCAGCACGAGCAGCCCCCCCTGCCGCCGCCAACCCGCGCCCAGGAAGGTCTCATCACTCCGAGGCATCATCCGCTGGGGCCGAGCGAGGGTGGCGCGAGGAGAATTGGGCAGCGCCATGGCGCCGACGCCTCCCCCTTCATAGAAGAGCATCAATCGGCGGCCATCCGCGGAGAAGGCAAACCCCGACACCCGCGAGTGCTGGACTGTCTTCACGGGCGCGGCGACGCGCGCACGGAACGGGTCTCTCAACAGACGCACGCTGTCGTCCGGAGACGGCAGGTCGAGCAACACGGAGCGCGGCGCGCGCGCGGCGGGATGCACCTCCACCGCGAGCTGGCGCACCTCGGGCGCCAGGACTTCGGAGACCTCGATGCGCGAGAGCGTCTCCGCCCCCCCGAGCCGGGACAGGCGGGAAGACCCCACGAGCCAGGCGTCCGCCGTCCGCGCGCCGAGCTCGAGTGCCTCACACCAGGCCGAGAGCCGCTCAGCCGAGGGCGGCGCGGTGTCACGCGCGTTCAACCAGGCGCCCAGCGTGGCGGGCGTCACTTCCGTGAACCAGCCACGCCGCGGGTCTGCCTGAAGCACGCCCCATGCGAACGTGGCGCCCGCGGCCTCCGCCCTGCGCGCCATGACGATGAGCAACGCGAGGTGCGCGATGCGCGGAGCGCCAAGCTGGTCCGGTCCCGCATCGAGCAACATCACCGTGCGACGCGCGCGCTGAGGCTGGCGGAACGAGGGCTTGAGATAGGACAGCTCTCCGAAGGCGGCACGGCGCACCAGTTCGTCGGGTGCCTCCAGGGCCCACAGCCATTCACTCACCAGCAGCCGGTCGAAGGAGCCTCTTCGCGACAGGCCGTCATAGCCTTGAGGCTCGCCGCCCTCCCTCTCCGAGGGCGCCCGCAGCGGCCCCAGCGCCACGGACAACCGGGCAACCAGCGGGCCCAGGTTCAGCGCCACCTCCAGCGGGAACTTCGCGAGGATCGACGCCCAGGGGCGTAGCGCATGGGGCAACGTGCTCACGGCGTGTCCCCCCGCGACTCCGTATCCAGCCAGGCCTGAAGCGTGACACGCGACACGGGCCGCGCGGCGTCCATCCTGACGAGACACCTGGACGCGGGCAGCACCGCCCACTTCGCTCCCCCCGCGTGCGCATGCACCACGAACGCACGCTCCAGCAGCGAAGCCGCCACATCTGGCGCCAGCGCACAGGGAAGCAACAGTGAGGGCGCCGCGGCATCCCGCCCCAGGTACACGGCGCCGTCGACCCATGGCAACGACGCCGAGGCCCCGAGGAGCACCAGGAGGCCCCGCCCCGCGACGCCTTCCCAACTGGCAAGGCGTGCGTCGTCCTCGGCGAGCACCCGGCGCGCGAGCGCCACCGCCACGGGGCCTTCTCCTGCCACGGCGAGCGGCTCCAGCGGCTCGGAGCGCGACCGCCACCGCACCGGCAGGAGCGCGGCGTCTTCGCCGCGCGTCTCCAGCGCGTCCCCCGTCCGTGCGTCTCTTCCCGTTGCGCTCACAGCACGTCAGCCACCGCACCCCGGCTCCGAGGCGGCGCCTCCGGAAACCGATGCGCGGAGCCTCCAGGCTCGCGGGCCTGCGCCCAGGCAGTGGCGGAGACAGCGCGGGAACCCTGCGCGCTCACACCGCCACCTCCGTTTCGGATGACTCGAGCCCTGAAGCGCCGGAGGCGAGCACACCCGCCACCTCCGCGCGAAGCACCTTCAAGTCATCGGGAAGCGACTCGGGAGCGAAGCCCGCGTCCATCTCTCGCGCCACGCCCTCCAGCTTGAGCCGCCACGCGGCGAGCGCCTCGCCATTGCCATCCACGGGCCGCTCCGCCAGCAGCGCCTGCCCCGCGGAAGCGATGCGCCGCGCCCGCGCCAAGGGGCCCGCGCTGGCCTCCAGCGCCGCCGCCGGCAGGGCCGGGTTCTCCGTCCCGGCGAGCACGTCCCGCAGCACGTCCCGAGCGAGCGCCTGGGCCTCCTTCGTCGGCACGGCATACACGAGCGGCCACAGGTCCGCGGTCCCTGGCGTGCGCCGGCCCGCGAGCGCCGCGGCGGCGGCGATGAGCTTCTGGACCTTCACCGCGCGGCGGTCGGACAAGGCCACGCCCGCGGCGCGCAACGTGCGCAGCGCATGCGCCAGATGAGGGCGCACCCCGGAGAGGTCCGCCTCCCGCGCGGCCTGGGCGACCACGTCCAGGGACTCCAGCGAGGTGACATGCGCGTCCGCGTCCCCCCACAGTGAAGCGCCGCCCGCGAGCAACTCCTCCAGCCGCGGGTCTGGCACGGGCTCGACGAAGATGCGTGCGAGGAACCGGTCCGCGAAGGCGGCCAGCGACTCGTCTTCCGGCAAGGCATTGGAGGCGCCCACGCAGACGCGCAGGGGGCAGCGCATCCGGGTGTGGCCGCGCCGGAAGGTGCGCTCATTGAGGAGGCCCAGCAGCGTATTCAGGATGGCGGTGGAGCCGAGGAACACCTCATCGAGGAAGGCGACCTCGGCCTCGGGCAGCATGCCCTGGGTCTCCGTTTCGACGATGCCCTCGCGCAGCTTGCGAAGGTCCACGGGGCCGAAGAGCTCGGAGGGCTCGGTGAAACGACCCAGGAGGTATTCGAAGTACGAGCCGCCCAGGACACGTGCGGTGCGCCGCACCGCCTCGCTCTTCGCGGTGCCCGGCGGACCGATGACGAGCAGGTGTTCCCCCGCCACGGCGGAGAGCGCGACGAGCTCCACCATCGCCTCGCGTTCGACCAGGCCCCGGCCCGCACTGGAGAGTGCGTCACGAACGGCGGAGGCAGCGGATTCGAAGGAGCTGGACATGGAACACCACCCTAGCTTCCGGACTTGCCCTCCGGAAGCGCATGCAGGTCCCCACCCCACCCCTCTCTCCGGCAGGGCGGCAGTAGTTGGACTGTCCGCAGGGATGCGCATGGCCACACCGAGGCACGCGCGTCTGCATGATTTCATGACACGCAGCGGCACTCGGAGTCCCCCACGGCGACCTCCAGGCATAGAGTGCAACGCATGAGAAAGCAGTCGATGTGGGTGGCGGTGGTGGGCGTGCTGTGTGTGGGAACGGACGCGATGGCGGCAGGCTGGAATGGCTATGCATCGCTGGGCGCCGGCATCACCCTGGACCATTTGAGCAACTTCCGCACGAAGGGCCCGGCGCTGCACGGATACCTGGGTCTGGAGACCCCACCCGGATTGTCGGTGGGCCTGCTGGCGGAAATCTCCGAGACGTGGGGCCAGCAGTTCCCGGACGCGATGCGGCCGGGGCAGTTGGAGCGCTCGCAGCTCGACTACCGGGCGGTGGGCATCGAGGCGCGGCTGCGCTTCTTCCAGGACAAGCCCATCACGCCGTGGGTGGGCGCGCGGCTGTCGAAGAGCTGGGGGAGCACCTTCACGCCGGACGACGTGGGCACCTGGCTGCGGCAGAACATCGACACCACGAGCATGGCCTTCCGGGTGGGCGTGGACGGCTGGTTCAGCGACCGTTGGGGCGTGTCTGTCTCCACGGGCTTCCAGTTCTGTGACGTGAAGCTGACGACCAACTCGCTCAACCAGTGCGCCAAGCTCATGCAGTCGGTGATTGCCGGGCCGGTGTTGCGCATCTGAAGCCACGGCCCCGCGCGCCCGTTAGAGTGGGCCTGTCATGAGCACTTCGACGACATCGCCTTCCGCCGTGGGTCCTCGCTGGCTGTACCTGCACGGCTTCGCCTCGGGTCCGGATTCGAAGAAGGGCGTGGCCGTGGCCCGGCACTACGCGGACCAGGGCATTCCGGTGGAGCGGTTGAACCTCCGCGTCCCCTCCATGGAGCAACTGCGCCTGAGCGCCATGCTGGACACGGTGCTGGCCGCGATGGGTGGGCCCGAGGAGCGGGTGGTGCTCATCGGCTCCAGCCTGGGAGGCCTCACGGCGGCCCGAGTGGCGGAGCAGGACGCCCGCGTCTGTGCACTGGTGCTGCTGGCGCCCGCATTCCGCGTCGTCCCGCAGTTGCGCCGGAGAATGGGGAATGCGGCGTGGCAGCATTGGCAGACGTCGGGCTGGATTGAGACGGACGACTTCACGACGCAGAGCAAGGTGCGCATCCATTCGGGCTTCATCGCCGACGCGGAGGCAGTGGACGCACGCACGGGTGGCTGGCCCGACGTGCGCGTCCCGACGCTCATCATCCACGGCCGTCAGGATGACACCTGTGACGTCCAAAACTCGCGCCAGTGGGCGGAGGGCAAGCGCCACGTCCGGCTGGTGGAGGTGGACGATGGCCACGAGCTCACCACGTCACTGCCGCGGATCCTGGAGGAGACGGAGGTGTTCCTCCAGCCCTGGGGCACCCGGGGTCCTCGCGCTCAAGGTTCGATGCCGTAAGCGGCAGCCCTCTGCTGCATGACGCGGAGGATGTCGGGTGGCGTGTCGCTGCCCAACGGCAGACGCGTGCGCTGGCCGTCCACGGTGGATTCGGACATCGTCACCTGCCGGTCATGTGCGACGGGAGAAGGGCGCTGTGATCTTCCTTGTATTCGTCCAGCCGGTGCGCGGCGATGAGCAGCATCGTGAGCCGAAGGGCATCGGCCGCGTTCACGTCAGATAGGCGCGAGCCGTTGCGCTTGGAACGACCATCCCTGAAGCCCCTGTGCGAGAAGTGGTCTGCCCCCGATTTTCGGGCCAGTTGAAGCGAGAGAGAGTCCTCGCGGACCAGTCGTTCAATCTTCGCTTCCAGCGTCTTGGGGGCATTCGTTGTCATCCGCCACTGGTCGCACGCAGCGACGAGCTACCCCCCTGAACGCGTCTAAATTTATACAATCCATCAAGCCTTCCGTCGAAGATGACGAGGATTCCAGACGCACACACCTTCAAACCGAAGGAATGTAGTGGCTGTGGCTGAATAGCTTCTATTCATGAAGAACCAAAGAGGTCTCGATGCTCCCCACAAACGGCACCACTGAGCACTTGGCACACACCCTCTCACTACGAATGCAAATCGCATCACCCAAATATCAAATTCTCTCCATTGCCATCGAACTAATCATCTCATCCCTACGCCAGCGCGGAGGGACTTCCCCGGCAGATGCCCCCACCCTCCAGGCCAACAAGTATGTTCACTAGAACCTCGAGAACCCATCCCCAATTGCACCAACAACAGAACTCATTAACATCACACGACTCACGCCATCGACAAACTGGCGTGCGGATTGAAACATGAATTAGCACGCTATCTCAGCACACAGCCACAGTCATGCATCGCCCGCATCTCCACCTCGGGGATGCGGGCGCCCACGTAGCGACCATTCGCCAGCACATTGTTCACGCCGGAAACAACCAAAGCGTGAAGGGCAACGCGACGAGCAGCGGCGAGTTCGCCGAGAGCGACGTGCCCTCGTCGGTGAGTACCCGACGCACCTCGCGTTTCAACCCACGCTCCCCGCGTTCACGAGGAGCGACGACGCTCGACGTGACGGCCCAGAATTTCACCGCGGCGTTTCACCCCACGCTCCTCGCGTTCACGAGGAGCGACCCCCGAGTCGGAGCAGCAGAGCGAAGCGGTGCCGGTTTCAACCCACGCTCCTCCCGTTCACGAGGAGCGACCACCAGAGGGAAATGCATCGTCGGATTCGACAAGCTGCAGTTTCAACCCACGCTCCTCCCGTTCACGAGGAGCGACGATGCAGGACGCGATGCGCAGCACGCCGACGTTCCCGTTTCAACCCACGCTCCTCCCGTTCACGAGGAGCGACGACTTCCTTCTCGGCTGGTGCTCCGATGATTGGTTTCAATCCACGCTCCTCGCGTTCACGAGGAGCGACGACACCGGACGAAGCGGACGACTGGCAGGACAGGTTTCAACCCACGCTCCTCGCGTTCACGAGGAGCGACACTGAAGTGGTGACTGAGAAGGCGCTGGAGGGCTGGTTTCAACCCACGCTCCTCGCGTTCACGAGGAGCGACAACGCTGGCTGTGCTGTTGCAGTGGTTGACGACGGTTTCAACCCACGCTCCTCGCGTTCACGAGGAGCGACAACCGCAGGCCCTGGAACGCGCGCGCCGTAATCTTGTTTCAACCCACGCTCCTCGCGTTCACGAGGAGCGACGCTGGACGGCCTGACCTACCTGCGGTTCAAGACGTTTCAACCCACGCTCCTCGCGTTCACGAGGAGCCACGTCCGGTCGGCACCCTGCCCCTGTGGGAGCACAAATGACGTTTCAACCCACGCTCCTCGCGTTCACGAGGAGCGACAGCTCCAGGACAAGACGGTCCAGGAGTACCTGGAGTTTCAACCCACGCTCCTCGCGTTCACGAGGAGCGACCCGTGTTCTCGATGGCGAGCGTGACCAGCGCGAGGTTTCAACCCACGCTCCTCGCGTTCACGAGGAGCGACCACCTGCGCTGCGCGAGCTGCCCGGGTGCTCACGGTTTCAACCCACGCTCCTCGCGTTCACGAGGAGCGACACCACCCGCCCACGCCGTTGACGCGCCGGTTCTTGTTTCAACCCACGCTCCTCGCGTTCACGAGGAGCGACACCACGGCTTCCGCGCCCGCGAGCGGCACGGACGTGTTTCAACCCACGCTCCTCGCGTTCACGAGGAGCGACATGCGTTGGTGGAGACCATCTCCCTAGCCAACGAGTTTCAACCCACGCTCCTCGCGTTCACGAGGAGCGACCATGGCTGGTCCTCCAGAGCGGCAGCCGTCAGCGGGTTTCAACCCACGCTCCTCGCGTTCACGAGGAGCGACAATCTGTTTCTGCCGCGCGTTGCCGAGGTTCGTGTTTCAACCCACGCTCCTCGCGTTCACGAGGAGCGACGTCCTCCTGTCCATGTACGCCCAAACCTATACACGTTTCAACCCACGCTCCTCGCGTGCACGAGGAGCGACCAGGCGCGACAGGCTGAGCTCGACTACCGGAAGTTTCAACCCACGCTCCTCGCGTTCACGAGGAGCGACGGACCGCGAATGGGCGACGCAGACGGACTATTCGGTTTCAACCCACGCTCCTCGCGTTCACGAGGAGCGACCAAGTCGAAGGGCGAGCGCTCGAAGGACTCGGTGTTTCAACCCACGCTCCTCGCGTTCACGAGGAGCGACTGTCGGCAGCATCCAGCGGCGAGCCCAGGACGCGCTGTTTCAACCCACGCTCCTCGCGTTCACGAGGAGCGACTATCGATGGACCGGGGGTGGCGACCACGGCGCGCCGTTTCAACCCACGCTCCTCGCGTTCACGAGGAGCGACTCCGGACCTGCCCGCAGCCCTCCCGTCACCATGTTTCAACCCACGCTCCTCGCGTTCACGAGGAGCGACACTGTCGTCGGAGGCGACTCCAGATGCTCCAGCCGGTTTCAACCCACGCTCCTCGCGTTCACGAGGAGCGACCCACCCGCAGTCCGAGGTCGTCGCCGTCAACGAGTTTCAACCCACGCTCCTCGCGTTCACGAGGAGCGACCATGCTTGTCCATGCCGGGCGTCGGGGCTGAGGGTTTCAACCCACGCTCCTCGCGTTCACGAGGAGCGACTGGAAGCCGTCGAAGTCGTCGGCCTTCACTGCGTCGTTTCAACCCACGCTCCTCGCGTTCACGAGGAGCGACACGGACCCCGCCTTGGTCCGGTCCTCCACCTCGTTTCAACCCACGCTCCTCGCGTTCACGAGGAGCGACGAAGCCCTTCTGGACCCTTGCGGCTGCCTACCAGTTTCAACCCACGCTCCTCGCGTTCACGAGGAGCGACTCCCGATTTCGGAGGCCGCGCGCTGGTCGCAGGTGTTTCAACCCACGCTCCTCGCGTTCACGAGGAGCGACGATGGACGCGGCGGCTGCCGAGGCGCGCACCGCGAAGTTTCAACCCACGCTCCTCGCGTTCACGAGGAGCGACAATGCACGCGTTTGTGGGTGGCATCGACGCCACGCTGTTTCAACCCACGCTCCTCGCGTTCACGAGGAGCGACTTCGACGTCCTTTCGTGTGTGGCGGGTGAACTACTGTTTCAACCCACGCTCCTCGCGTTCACGAGGAGCGACATGTGACATGCCAGGGCTCGGACGCCAATCGCTCGTTTCAACCCACGCTCCTCGCGTTCACGAGGAGCGACTATCGATGGACCGGGGGTGGCGACCACGGCGCGCCGTTTCAACCCACGCTCCTCGCGTTCACGAGGAGCGACGTCCTGCTGGGCCTGCCTCATCCCCTGCCACCCGTTTCAACCCACGCTCCTCGCGTTCACGAGGAGCGACCGGGGTCCTGGGTGGACAGCATCCTCTCCAGGGTTTCAACCCACGCTCCTCGCGTTCACGAGGAGCGACTGCGCCGCGCTAGCAGCTCCTCCACCTCCTGCATCGTTTCAACCCACGCTCCTCGCGTTCACGAGGAGCGACGTGACTACTTCTTGGCGCCGGAGAGGGGCGGGATGTTTCAACCCACGCTCCTCGCGTTCACGAGGAGCGACGATGACGCAGACCGCTTTCTTCGTCCGCACCTGCAAGTTTCAACCCACGCTCCTCGCGTTCACGAGGAGCGACGAGGCCGTGCCGTTGGGCGTAGGCCACCGTCAAGGGTTTCAACCCACGCTCCTCGCGTTCACGAGGAGCGACCGGCGCCGCGCTGCTGGAGGAATTGGAGGGACTGAGTTTCAACCCACGCTCCTCGCGTTCACGAGGAGCGACTCCTTGAGGTAGGCGAGAACGTCTGTCTCTGGCTTGTTTCAACCCACGCTCCTCGCGTTCACGAGGAGCGACATTCGCGGCGTGGTGGACTGGCTCCCGCTGGAGCGTTTCAACCCACGCTCCTCGCGTTCACGAGGAGCGACTCTGCCTCTCCAAAATAGCGTTCTGACTACGGAATCCAGCCGCATTTCGCGAACCAGCCCGTACTGCCACGAAGGCTCCCCGCCGCTCGTGACGTACACTCGCCCAACTCCATGATTCTATTCGGGATTTCAAAGAGCGCAAACCCTCGACGGAGCGCACACCGGGGCCGGTTCGCGAACGCCTACAGGACCAGCGGCCCCTCGACGTCCAATGGTGCTCTGGCGCCATGATGCTCCGTCTTCCGGGCATCGTCCTCCGACAGGAAGTAGAAGCGCAGGCTGTCGCATTCCGAATCGAATGCGCCGAGCAGGCGGGCGCGCAGGACGACCCAGTCCTTGGGCTCCAGGACACACTCGAAGACGGAGTATTGCACTCGCACGCCATGGTCTCTGCAAGCCCGCGCGATCTTGCGCAGGCGCCGAGGCCCCTGGGGGTCCGACACCCGCACGTCGTAACAAATCAACACGGTCAATCTACGCATCAGCGCATCGCGAAGGGAGGGTAGCCGTCCAGCTCCCCTCGGAGGTGGCGTGCCAACAGCAACGCTTGCAGGTGAGGCGCCATGCCCCAGGTCGTCTCCTGCCCCAGGAACGCGTGCCTCACCCCCACCTGCTTCGCCTCCTGGTACGCCACGAGGAACGTCTTGCGCGCATCGTCCTTCAGCAACACAGCCCCCGCCGACTCCGTGCGGAAGTCCCCGGGCTTGAGTTGCCCCCGGTTCACCAGCGAGAAGACGAGCCGGTCCACCACCGGCGCACGGAACTCCTCCATCAAATCCAGCGCCAGCGACAGGCGCCCAGGGCGGTCCTCGTGCAGGAACCCCACGGCGGGATCGAGCCCAACACCCGTGAGCGCTCCCGCGCAATCCTGCGCCAGCAACGCATAGCCAAACGAGAGCATCGCGTTCAGCGGATTCCTCGGAGGCCGACGGTTGCGGCCATCGAACTTGAAGCCCTGGGCGCTCTTCTTCAGCAGCGCAGGAAAGGACTCGAAGTAGTCGCGCGCCGCGATGCCTTCCAACCCTCGCACCTGCTCCAAGTCATCCACTCGGGTCAGCGCGCGCAGGTGCTCCGACAGCCGCCGCGCCGTCTCCGACAGGGCCTCCTGTCGCTCGGGCGCCGCGTCACGCCGCGCATGCAACACGAACTGCCGCGCGTTCCCGAGCTTCCCCACCACCAATGCCCGGGAGATGGCCACCGAGCGAGCAACATCATCCGCCGCCCGGTACTGCTGCCGCCGCAACAAGACGTTGCCGCCCGGCACGCCCTCCACCCTCGCCAGGAAGCGCCCCGTCATCCCGAAAAAGGAGACATGGATGCCCGCCTCCAGGCAGCTCTCCATCAACTCTGGCGTCAGCCACGCGCGCGTCAGGCACACCACCGAGCGCAGGTGCCGCAAGGGAACCTCCGCCTTCTTCTGGTCTTGAATCGTCACCACCACGCACTCGCCTTCCTTGTTCAGGCGAGTCCCTTCCGCGGTAATGAACAGCGTGTTCAGCGCGGTCGTCATGCGCTCCTCCGTTCAGCCGTCTTCGTCCATCCACCGAGTCAGGAAGTCCCGGGCGCTCCGCTGCCCCGCCGTCACTCCAGGAAGGCACAGCGGCTCCAGCGAGCACTTGTCACATCGGGGTGCGCGCGCCACGACAGGGACCTCCTGCCGGCGCAGCACCTCGTGCATGCGCGCGATGGCGTCCTCGGTCCGCTGGCGCAGCTCCGCGTCGAAGCGCACCGCGGCACGCTTGTGCTCCACACCGTAGAAGAGCGCCCCTTCCGGGACATCCACGCCGTGCATCTCCTCCAGGCACAGCGCCTGCGCGCAGAGCTGCACGCGGTCCGCCTCCCCCGCCTTGCGCCGGCCGCGCTTCACCTCCACCGGGAAGGGCCGCCAGCCCGCCCCCTTCGCGTCCCGCTGGTACTCGACCATGTCCGCGCGCCCGGACACGCGCAGCCGCTGCGAGCCCAGCAACACGGCCCGCTCCACCCGCCGTCCCACCCGCGCGTCATGTCCCGGCAGGTCCACGCGCTCGTGCAGCAGTCTGCCGGAGGCGGTATTGACGTCCTCGCGCCATTGCCGCTCGACGTGGATGAGCGCCGCCTGCCGCTCGCAGTACAGCAGGTGCTGGAGCGCCGACAGCGCCACCCACGTCTCGCGGTCCGCGCTCATCCCACCAGCTCCAGCACCTCAATGCCCTGGGGCAGCCCTGCCTTGTCCACACGGACCTCGTAGTCGGAGAAGCTTCGAGCTGGCTTCTCCGGCTGGGCGCGCACCGCATGGACGCGGTCAAACAGCGCGTGGGCCGGCGCGTTGCCGAGCTCCGAGCCATGCTTGAACACAACCACCTTGCGCATGGACATCAGCCCCCGCGCGGCGCTGCGGTCCAGCTCGAACATGTGAGTGAAGGATTGGAAGAGCAGCTCCAGGTCCGCCGTGCCGAACCCCGTCTGCTTCGCAAGATGCGGTGAGACGAAGCCATGTGCCCGGTAGAGCCCGTAAGGCACGGTGTTCTTCCGGCCCATGGTGCGGTTGTCACCGCCCTGCTTTTCCGCTTCGTCCTCAGTCGCCACCGCCATGCGGGTGATGGAATGCTCTTGCGACACGATAGGGTCCACCGAGCGGGCGAAGGTGAGCTGCACCGGCCCACGCACCTGCCCTGCGTTGGGCCCCGTGGACATCACCGCGCCAAAGGTGCGGACATCGAAGAACGTCTTGCACATCCACGCGCGGCCCTTCTCCACCTCGGAGCCCTGGGCCCTGCCCTTGTCGTTGCGCTTCTTGCCATCCTCCGCGCGAGCGGGTTTCTCGTTCAGGTCGATACCCAGGCTCTTGTATCCATCCGCGATGCGGTTGTTCAGGATGGCCTTCTCCTTGACGAAGATGTCCAGCCCGGGCTTCCCCTCCTGCGTGAGCAGGACGAAGTTTCGCACCTTGCGCTTGAGGCTCACGTCCGTCACCAGCCCATGGCCCGTCTCCGCATCAATGCGAGGCAAGTTGCCGGCGTCGGGATCTCCGTTAGGGTTTCCATCCAACACGTCGAAGAACAGGACGAAGTCATGGCGTTGCTTGAGGTCGGTCATGGCGCTTTCTCTGGAATGGGTTTGGAGGCGGTGAAGGCTCAGGTGGAGGACGCTGCCGAATCAGCCGGAACCGCGGCGGCCTCGCGCTTCGTGAAGAACGCTTCGCGCTGGTGGTAGTAGCCCACGGCGAAGAGGCCCTGCTGCTCGGGCTGGAACACAGGCGGAAATGGGTCCTTGGAAGGCAGCAGGGCCATCACCTCCCCCTTCGTCCGCTCCAGCCACCTGCCGTTCTCCCCCGCCTTGGAGGCATGGTGAACGGAGAGCTGAATCAGCCGGGGGAAGACGGTGACGGGGTTTCGAGACGCGGCGCCGAAGTAACGGTCGCGGATGGTGGCGTTGAGGTCCTTCAGCGCCACGCCCTGCAGCCGCTCCAGCACAGCGAAGAGGCGGCCGAGCACATAGGGCTGCGAAGGATTGTCCTTGTCCAATGACACAGTGACCTCCAGGGGAGTGGATCCACGATTTCGATCTCGCAACAGGTACGCCTTGATGAGTGCGACGCGGAGCCGGAGCTGCTCGCGCTCGACCCCGCCGTCAGCGGGCGGCAACCGCAGCCGGTCTAGCGCGGCCACCAGGAGCTGGCGCGGGAAGGGCTGACCTCGCAACGCCGCCCCCAGCATCCGTGCGGCGATGTCCGGCGTCAGGCCCCGTCCCGAGGGCGCCTCCACGGCCTTGAGCAGGCGATAGACGGGGAGCGGCCCCGCTGGCGCGTCGCCCATGCGCAGGTCGTCGAAATAGCGCCGGATGTTCCGCTTCACCTCGCCCACGCGAGACTCGAACCAATCACGCACCGCGACGCGGCCCGCGTTCCCCGCCAGCGTCACGGCGTAGAAGGCGCGGTCATCCAGTTCTCCT
This sequence comes from Myxococcus sp. AB036A, assembly GCF_006547355.1. Classification (NCBI taxonomy): domain Bacteria; kingdom Pseudomonadati; phylum Myxococcota; class Myxococcia; order Myxococcales; family Myxococcaceae; genus Myxococcus; species Myxococcus sp. AB036A. The sequence continues at coordinate 68,196 of NZ_VHLC01000001.1, forward strand.
CGCTCAACGCCCTTGAGCGGAGACTCAACGAAGCGCTTGAGGTCATCCTCCGTCGGGTCCAGGAGCGACAGCAGGAAGCTCTCTTCCGAAGGAGAGGCGCGCGTCCAGAACACCATCACCGAGCCAGCCGCCAACTGAATGCCTTGACGGAAACGGCGCTGCTCCGTCCTCCGCAGCATGTCGTTGAGGGCCAGCACGTAGCCCAGCGACGCCTCCTGAGAGATGGGCGCGTTCTCCCCCTGCTCCAAACCATGCGACGAAAACGCGGGCGCGTTGAAGGACACCAGCGACGCCCCGGACGGCTGGGCCTCGGGGACGTTCTTCAATTTGGGGTGCGTAACGGCCACCACGCCCTCGCGGCCCGTCACCAGACACAACGCCCTCCGCCCCAGCGCGCGCTGCGCACCTGCGCGACGCTCCCAGCAGGCACGGATGGCGGGGTTCTGGTGCACGGGCGTCGTGGCCTCACCAACGACGAATGCGAGCATCTCGGAGCCCGTCCACTCCTCGGCCCCCCTGTCCGCCAGCGCCTTGCTCCGCTCGGCCTCGCTGTCCAGGAAGGACTCCACGGCCCGGGCCTCCGCGTCCTTCGTCTCCGCGACGACCTCGCGCACCGGTTTCAAGAAGGCTTCCAACCGGGCCAGGCGCTTCTCCACGCCGCCTGCCTTCGCCTTGGGCGCATCCTTCTCGTAGGCGAGGACGTACTTCGAGTTGTCCGCGAAGAAGCCCGCCGCGATGTTCACCGAGCGCTGCGGCAACCTGGGGATTGGCATCGCATTGCCTCTCCCGTCTTCCCTCGCCAGGGACTCCAGCTTGATGAACTTCCCCTTCGCGCTGATGCGAATGAAGAAGTCCACGGGCTTGACCTCGTACAGAGGGTCATCCGTGAGCCCTCGCTCGCGCGCGAAGTCATTCAGCGCCGTCAGCATCATGGAACGCCTCCCCCCAGCACCCGCGCCCGAGGCGGCACACGCAGCACACCGTCCTCCAGGAACGCCTGGAAGAACTCAGGACGCACCGGCTCGCCAGGAATGTCGAAGACGAAGTCGTAGAACATGAGGCCCAGCGGCCTCCGCCCCTGGCCTGACTCATGCGGCAACAGGACGTCCTCCGCGGGCTCGACGCGCGCCGCGAACTCACGGCATCCCAGGTAGGGCGCATGGAAGAACTGGCCTCGCTCCAGACGCCGCTCGAACATGTCCTCGAACTTGCGCACGTTGTCGTCGGGCCCCGCCTTGCCCGGCACCAGGGCGAAGGAAGCGGTGATGACGTAGTCCACGTCTCGCAGCGCCACCGTGTTGCGCTGGGCCCGGTCCTCGTCCGCCGCGTAGTCGAACTTCCCCACAGTGGCCCGGCTGTTGACCTCGTTGCGGCGGAAGCTGGTCCATCGCACCGGCGCGAGCACGGCGATTTCGTGAACGTGCCAACGTATGGCCGGCTTCCACAGGATGGCCTCCAGCACCCCACGTGCCGCGGAGGGCGTCATCACCTCGTAGCTGACGCGCTCGGCCTTCATCTCGGGCCGTGTGAAACAGGCCACGGGCCCCCGCGCCCTCACGCGAAAACTTCTGCCTGGCGTTGATGTCATCCACACCTCCTGAAGCGGGTCTCAAGCGGGAATGAGGAAGGACGGGTCGAAGATGCCGACGTGGTCCGGAAGCAGGCCGAAGCGCTTGTGGTACACGGACGTGTGCTCCGGCCCCAGGTACGCCACCGTCTCGGCAGCGAGCCGCGCCAGCTCGCGCGCCAGCCAGGCGTCCCGGAGCTTGCGAGGCACCATCACCGTGAAGCGTTGCAGCGCGCGCAGCCGCTCTCGCGAAGGGCCTCGCTCACGCAGCGCATTCACCAGCGGCGCATGGCCCGCGTAGGGCACCACCACCGAAGCGCTCCAGTCGTCCTCGACGAGCTTGAACGCCTTGGACACCTCTTCGAACTGGAACTTCGCGCGCAGCGCCTGAATACCCTTCTCATCCCGGTGGCGCGTGGCGTAGAGCCTGGCGAAGTAGCGCTGGAAGCTCTCGGACGCGAACAAGTCCAGGTCTGGTGATTGCTCCAGCAGGCCGCGTGTGACGTCCTGGGCGGCGCGAGGAACGCCCCTGGGGGGCTGCGTCTCAGGCTCATAGACGCGCAGCTCGCCCAGGCCCTCCATCAGCCCCTCCCGGTTGCACCGGCCAGCGGCCTGGGCCAGCGCGTCCAGGCCTCCCAGGCCTCGGTAGACGACGCCGAAGTCCAGCTCCACGCCCGCCTCGACGAGTTGGGTGGCCACCAACCGCACAGGCTCCCCTCTTCGTTTTCGGGCCTTGATGTCCGCGAGCACCTGGGAGCGATGCTCCGGGCACATCAACGCGGACAGGTGCAGCGAGTCTTCATGCCCCAGCCGTTCATCCACGAGCTCGCAGAGCCGCCGCGCGTCGGCCCGCAGGTGGACCACCGCGAGCACGTCCCGCTCGGCCGCCACGGCGTCGGCCAGCTCGGCATAGGGGAGCTTCCGCCCTGACGAGGGCCAGCGCACGCGCACACGGCGCAGCCGCTCGAAGGCGCGCACCGAGGCCGGGACGATTTCACGCACCTCCGGCAGCCCTTCCGGGAAGTCCGGGCGACGGCCCAGCGCTGGCTGCGTGGCGGTGCAGATGACCACAGAGCAGCCGTAGTCCCTCACCAACGCGCCCAAGCCATCCAGGACGGGCTCCAGGAGCGAGGCGGGCAGCGTCTGTGCCTCGTCGAGCACGATGACGCTCCGGGCCACGCGGTGCAGCTTGCGGCACGCCGACGGGCGGTGAGCGAAGAGGCTCTCCAGGAGCTGCACCGTGGTGGTGACGATGATGGGCGCGTCCCAGTTCTCACTGGCGATGCGGTTGAGCGGCGTCTCCCGGTCCGGGTCGACAGCGGAGTGGTGCTCGATGACGGCGTGCTCCAGCCCCTGGAAGGCCTGGCGGTACGCCTCCGCGCTCTGCTCGATGATGGAGGTGTAGGGGATGGCGACGATGACGCGCTGAAGCCCCTGCGTCCGCGCATGTTCGAGCGCGAAGGCCATGGACGTCAGCGTCTTCCCTCCCCCCGTGGGTACCGTGAGACTGAAGACACCGGGGCGCTGCACCGCGGCCTCCACGGCGGCGGTGAGCACCTCGCGGCGCACCCGGTTCACCTCCGTGTCCGGAGCCCCACGCTGCTTCTCCCGCAGGAAGCCGCGGAGACGCTCGGCGAGCTGCGACAACGACACCGGCACCTCGCGGGCCGCGCTCCTGTTCGCATCGAAGAAGGCTTCAGTGTCCAGGAAGTCCGCGTCACAAAGGACGGAGAAGAGCATCCGCGTCCAGAGCTCCGCTTGCCGTGGTTCGAGCTTGTCGAGCGCCTCCGGAGAGAAGCCCAACGGTCCGTCCAGCAAAGCGGGTGCGTCACAGCGAGCCCGCGCATCGGAGAGCAACGCCTGCTTCTCCGTGCGCCCCACGCGGTTCCGGAGGTTCGACGCGTCGGGCAAGCCTGAGTGGTGCCCGGCTATCGCGAATGCCAGCGGCATCAGACGCCGGTCCCGGCTCAGCGCCCAGAGCGCACCGGCCGTCGAGTGGTCGCGCTCCAGCGCTCCCTCTTTCTCCAGGTGCGCCTCGAAGCCGTTCTCCTTGCGGATGCGTATCTGGAAGTCCCGGGTGTACTTGCCCAGGTCATGCCACTGCCCCACGGCCAGCGCGGGTGCGCGCAAGTCCTCTCGCGGCGCCAGCCTCGCGGCCCACTGCCCCACGGCCTCCAAGTGCTCGCGCAGCAGATGAGCCCGGCTGTCTTCTGCAACGTGAGCCAATGGCTCCGCCGTGACCACGCGTGGCACGGCGGGCCGCTCCGGAAGCCCGAGGTCCTTCTTCATGGCATTCCCCCCACCGCCCACGTGTCTGACCGCACAAGCGAGCACGTGCGTCTGCATTCTCGTTTCCGTCTGGTGACCGGCACAAGACGACTTGTCCTACGAAAGCCCGGGACGCGCGCTCCCCCTGGGGTGGTATGCCCAAGAGCGAGCAATGCGAGCAGGCTTCTGGCCACACAGGCGGCAACCCATGCGTGCCAGACGGCTGAGTCCGCCGCGACGTGCCCACCGATGAAGCGCTCAGCGCCGCTGCGCCATCACCTTGTCCTGGCGGCCTCGCCTCCCCTGGCCATGCATGCGCACGAATGGCCTGGAAGCCTCGCGTTCAAAGCTCGACACCGTCAGTGGGAGCCGCAACGAATACCCGGGCGGGTAACCGCCGACTCGGCAAAGTCAGACATCCACCCAGGTGTTCAATCCCGGCAGTCCGGCAGGCGGGCCTCGCACTCCAGTCGTTGCCTTTGACGCATTGCGATTAGATTGCGCGCCATGAACCGCGAATACCACCGCTGGTACAGCGAGCGACTGCACCGCGACATGGAGCTGCTCATCTTCGGTCACTCGGGCGAACCCGTGCTCCTGCTGCCGACCAGCAAGGGCCGCTTCTTCCAGGCCGAGGACTTCGGCCTCATCGGCGCCATCGCCGACCGCGTCCAGTCCGGCCGGTACATCGTGGTGTGCCCGGACTCGGTGGACGAAGAGTCCTGGTTCAACACCGGCATCCACCCGGCGGAGCGCGTCCGGCGCCACCAGCAGTGGGAGGAGTACCTCCTCCACGAAGTGGTGCCCCTGCTCAAGAGCCGCAGCACCGGCGGGCGCCTCACCCTGGCCGGGTGCAGCTTCGGCGGCTTCCACGCGTACAACGTCGGCCTGCGGCACCCGCACGTCTTCCGGCGCCTGCTGTCCATGGGCGGCAAGTTCGAGACGAACGAGTTCCTCGACGGACACCACGACTCGGACGTCTACTTCCATTCGTGCACGGAGTGGCTGCCGAACCTCACGGACCCCGCGCAGCTCTCCGCCCTCCAGCGTGTGGAGATGGTGCTGGCGGTGGGGGAGCACGACTTCTGCCGCCCCTCCAACGAGCACCTCTCCAACCTGCTGTGGAAGAAGGACATCGGCAACCACCTGGCCGTGTGGCAAGGCGGCACGCACGACTGGCCCGTGTGGCGGCAGATGATTCAGCAGTACCTGCCCTGGTAGCCGCCGCGCGCGCCGCTACGCTTCGACCGGACGCAGCGTGCCCGCGCTCATCCGGTTGAAGCGCCACAGCAACGCCACGGCCACGGTGATGAGGCCCGCGCACAGGCCCCACCAGATGCCCACTACGCCCAGGCCCAGCTTGAAGCCCAACAGCAGCGTCAGCGGCAGGCCAATGGCGTAGTGCCCCACCATGTTGGCCAGGAAGGTGAAGCGCGTGTCACCCGTGCCGCGCAGCACGCCCGCGCCCACGCCCTGCACGCCGTCGAACACCTGGAAGATGGCGCTCACCATCAGCAGCGGCACCACCAGCGGCAACACGTCATCGGGGGCCCCCGCCAGCCGCGCCAGGGACTGTGGGAACAGCGCGAACACCAGGCCCCCCAGCGCCATGAAACCCGCGCCGCCCGCGAAGGCCATGAATCCGCTCAACCGCGCCTGAGGCGTGTTGTGCGAACCCACCGCCCAGCCCACCCTCACGCTGCCCGCGTTGCCAATGCCCATGGCCACGGTGAAGGTGACGCTCGCGAAGGAGATGGCAATCTGGTGCGCACCCACGCTCGCTGGGCCCAGCCCCGCCGCCAGGACGCCTGCCAGCGCGAACACGCCAATCTCCGCCGCGATGTGGAGCCCAATGGGGATGCCCAGCTTCACCGCTTGCGCCAGGTCGGCCCACACCGGCAGGCGCGTGGAGCGCACCGCCCCCTCCAGGGGCCGCGCCCGCACCGCGAGCACGACGACGGCCAGTTGCACCCCGGTGCACAGCGTCGTGGCCAGCGCCGAGCCCGCCACGCCCATGGCCGGAATCGCGCGCAGCGGCCCGAAGACGGGCGGCAGCACCTCGCCGCCAAATACGAGCAGGATGTCCGCGCCCAGGTTGAAGATGTTGGCCACGACGGTCGCGATGACCAGCGGCCGCGTGAAGGCCGTTGACTGGCAGTAGGAGCGCACCGAGAGGAAGGCCAGCATCAACGGCATGCTGGGCGCGCGCCACACCAGGTAGTCCCGCGCACCCGCCACCTCGTCCGGGCCGACTCCCGCCAGCAGCAGCAGCGGCGGCGTCAGCAAGAGCAGCAAGGCCAGCAGCACGCCCGCGAACAGGGCCAGCCACCCGCCCTGCCACAGCAGCGCCCGCGCCCGGGTGAACTGCCGGGCCCCCATCGCCTGCGAGAGCAGCGGATCGAAGCCCATCATCAGGCCCATGCCGAAGCCGCTGACGGCGAAGAAGAGGCCGTTGCCCAACCCCACCGAGGCCAGCGCGGACGTCCCCGCGCGGCCCACCACCAGCGTATCCACCAACCCCATGAGCGCCTGCCCACCCTGGGCGATGGCGATGGGAACCGCCAGCCGAGCCAGCTCCCGGAGCTCGGTGCGGGGGGAATTCACGGAGGACGTTGGCAACACGGCGGTGGACATGGGAAGTGCGCCTATAGCGCCTTCCGGCAGGGAATGCGCTGCCCACGTCCGACGCGCCACGCCTCCCTCGCCTGACCGGAAGGCCCGGTCACACACCCGTGATGCGTCCCCCTGGGACACCCGGCGTCCCAGGGGGCAAGCCCCCGTTACGGCAGCATGGGCGGATGGAAGGGCGCGGTGACCAGCGGCGTCTGGAGGCTGTCCACGTGGGACACGCGCAGCCCCGCGTCGGAGATGGTGTAGACGTAGTCGTCCGCCATGATGCTGCGGCGCACCGTGGGCTGCCAGTACCAGCTCCAGTGCCGGAAGTTGAGCGACTGGTACATGTCCCGAACGGAGACGGTGCCCACCGGCGAGAAGCCCGTGGCCGTGTCCACGCGGAAGACGCGCAGCTCGCTGCGGAAGCCGGACCAGTAGTCGTAGGCGCTGTAGTCCCAGTCCGTGAAGGGCAGGGCCAGCAATCCCTTGGCGGGGAAGTAGGTGAAGGCCTTGTGCTCGTAGAGCGCCTCGCTGTGGCTGCCCATCGAGCCCAGCAGCTGCGTGAAGGTCTCCCGGGGCTGCGCCAAATCACTCACGTCGAAGAGCGACAGCTTGAGGGCGCGGTCCTGCCAGGTGCCGTCCTCGTTGCGGTGCTCGCCGAAGGTGAGCAGGTGCGTGTCACCCAGCGGGTGGATGTACGTGGAGAAGCCCGGAATCTTCAGCTCGCCCACCTTGCGCGGGTTCGCCGGGTCGCTCAGGTCGAAGGTGAAGAGCGGGTCCACCTGCCGGAAGGTGACGACGTAGCCGCGCGTGCCCATGAAGCGCGCGCTGAAGATGCGCTCACCCCGGGCCAGGTCCTCGCTGCGGCCCAGCTCCTTCAGGTGCCCGTCCCGCGCATGCAGCGTCACCACGCGGTTGACCGTCTCCGGAGGCGTCCACACGGTGTCCCCGCCGTTCCCGGTCCCCGGGTTCTCCGGTGGGAGCTCCACGGTGGTGGCCACCCGCAGCACGCCCTCGCGCTCGTCCATGGCGAACTGGTTGACGATGTATCCCTCCACCGTGCCGCTGCCCACGTAGGTGGCCTGGTCCGGGTCGCGGATGTCGAACTTGTGGAGGTACGTGTGCGGCGTCTGGCCGGGCTCCGGCCACCACCACCAGTGGCGAGACGCCACGTAGAGCGCCTCATGGGACGCGTACACCTCGCCGGGCGTGCCCACCACGCTGGTCCGGCTGGGCGACGAATCCTCCGCGTCCAGGTTCAGCGACAGCACCGACATCAGGCCCAGCCCGGTGGGCCCGTTGACGCGGTAGAACGACGTGCAGTCATACGCGAGCGGCTTCACCTCGCCGTCCGCCGTCACGCGCCGGCCCTTCGGCAGCCAGTCCTCCAACGACTGCGCGCGGATGCGCTGCTCGTTCTGCTTGATGAGCGCGTCGATGGACGCGACCAGCCGGGAGCGGTCATCGAAGAACCCCGGCGAGTATTCGGGATAGAGGCGCACGTCCGCTGGCCAGCGGAACCCGTCCGAGAACACCAGCCGCACCGCGCTGTCCACGCGCCGGGCGTTGATGTAGCCGCCGGGCAGGTAGACCTGCTCCAGCACCCGAGGCGCCTCCAGGTCCGCCACGTCCACCACCGTCACCTTCACGGTGTTGCTGTACGCAGGGCCACAACCGAAACCGGCGCAGTCGACGACTGGCATGTCGTCCATGCCGCGGCCCCCCGCCACCGTCCCGGGGCGGTCCTCGGCCACCGCCGAGGTGATGACCAGCCGGTTGCGCTCGGCGTCGAGCAGCATCTCGCGCGGCCAGCCCTCCACCTCCAGCACGGCCGTCCGCGTGAGCTGCTCCGCGGGCCACGAACGGTGGATGTAGAGCCGGGGGCCCGACAGCACGAAGATGCGCGTGCCGTCGTTCTGCACGAAGTCGGCCTCGTGCACGCCGGCGACCTGGTTGTTCGTGCCCGTGTAGTCGTTGGGCCTGTCGCCGCCTCCGGAGGAGTCCTCTTGGGGGGGGCCCGCCGTGGGCGACTCATCGCCGCGGCCACCGGCGTAGGCGTACTGCTTGTAGACCTCCAGCGACGCGCGCATCTGCTTCGTCGCCGTGTCCTCGATGTGCTGCTCCAGGGCCTCACAGCCAGGGAAGCTCTCCAGCCGGGCCTCCTGCTGCACGGGCTCGTTGTCGACCGGGGACAACGGCTTGTTGCCCTCGTCACACCCCACCGCGACGACAGCCACCACTCCGGCCCAGCTCCAGCGTTTCCACTGCCGCATTCGACCCTCCCGTTGCACTTCGGCCCCACTGACGGCCCCCCGGGCCTCCCCGGTGCCACGCCAGCGGCGGCCGGGACATCTGCCACCGGCGTGCCAGGGCACTGGCCCCCTGGGAACCCCGGCCCCGCCACCCGGTGCGGGCGTCCTCGCCTCTCAGAAACCTGAGGCGCGCGGCGAACCTGGAGCCGGAAAACCGAGGCCCCGGGGCACGAAGCGGACGAACTGCTGGGTGAGCACCGGGTCCATGTGCTCCAGCCGCAACCCCATGCCCACCGAGGACCGGAAGACGCCCTGCGGCAGGGGCGGGTTGGACCACGCCACCGTCGCCTCGGCGGTGCAGGGCGCGCGCTGGCCCGCGAGCAACACCTTCAGCGTCAGCCGGGTGCCCTCGCGCGCCGGCGTCAGGGTGCGCACGAAGAGCGCGCCCGGCCCCGCGTCATGGCTGAAGCCCGACAGCGTCGCCCCGTTGGGCGTGGTGAACTCCACCACCGTGAAGAAGGGCACGCGCTCCGCGGCGCGCAGCGGGGCGTGGCCCGGAAGCAGTCGCCCCAGGACGCAGCCGAGCAGCTCGTCCGCGCCCATGTGACGCTTCTCCAGGAGCGGCGCGCCACCCAGCGCCTGCGCCCGGGCGAGCACCTCCTGCGACTCCTCCGCGCGCGACAGCAGCACCAGCGGCTTGCGCGGGTGCGCGTCGTGGAGCTTCGTGGCCAGGGCCAGCGCCTCGCGTGGCGTGCGCGACACGTCCACCACGAAGCCATCCAGCTGCGCGCCGTGCTCCGCCGCCAGGTTCGCCGCGTCCCCCATGTCCCGCGCGTAGAGGACGTGGAGGCCCTCCTGCTCCAACGAGCCGCCCAGGAAGGTGTGCAGGAAGCGCCCGCCCTCCACCAGCAGCACCCGGCGCCCACGCGGCAGGCCCTCGCGGACACGCTCCCGGGCCTGGCGCACCGCGGCCAGCTTCGCCTCCAGAGCGCCCAGCGCCACCGGCTTGGGCAGGAAGTCGTCGGCGCCCGCGCGCCAGCAGTGCATCACCTCGTGGGGCTCGCCGCCGGAGGTGAACATGATGACGGGCACGTTGCGCCCCGCGGCGTGTGCCTTCACCAGCCGGCACACCTCGTCCCCCTGCATGCGCTCCATGCGCAGGTCCAACAGGATGAGCGCCGGGGTGCGCCGGGCCAGCTCGGCCATGCACGCCTCGCCACCCTCCAGCGCCACCGCCTCGCAGCCCAGCCGTGTCAGGTGCAGGCGCACCACCTCCCGGGCGGTACGGGAGTCATCCACCACGAACACGGTGTCACGCGCGTTGGGAGGAGGGCTCATACGTTCACGGATAGGTGGAAAGGGGTGCCAAGGCCACCGGCGCCCGGGGCCACCGTTCGGGGATGGACGCTCAGGCGCGAGGCTCCTGGCGACCAGACAACAGCCGCGTGAGCTGCTTGGCAATGGTGGCGCATTGCGCCGCGTTGCCGCTGTCGAGGGCAGAGCGGCCACCATCCAACAGACGCTGCACCGTGCCCAGGGTGGCCTGCGCCTCCGGGCTGGGGTTCTCCTGCGCGCTGCGCTGGAGCAGCCGCGCCAGCTTCTCCCCGCGCTCCAGCAGCTTGCGGAACAGCTCCTCCGCGCGCTTCGCGTCCACCACGCCCTGCGAGCGCGCGTAGTGGGCCTGCTCCGCGCCCAGCTTCTCCGCCTCGCCCTGCGGCAGCCCCGCACGGGCCTCCAGCCGCACGGCCTCCATGTTGCCTGAGGTCAGGTCCGTGGCCTTGACGGACAGGATGGCCTCGCTGGACAGCTCGAAGACGACCTCCAGCGGCACCTCTCCGCGCGCGGCGACGTGGAGGCGCTTCAGCACCACCTCGCCCAGCTTGTAGTTCTCGTCCTGGAACTCGCTCTCGCCCTGGTACACGGGGATGCGCGCTTCCTGCTGGCCGGAGCTGCCCGGATAGAAGATGTCCCGCGCCACCACCGGCACGCCGGTGTTCTTCTGGATGAGCCGCTTCACGCGCCCACCCATGACGCCCACGCCCAGGCTCTGGGCGGCGACGTCCAGCAGCAGCGCCTGACCGGACTGGCGGACGAGCTCGTCGGCCTGCACCGCGGCGCCCAGCGCGACGGCCTCCTCCGGGTGCACGTCCGTGGAGGGCGCGCGGCCGAAGAAGTCCGCCACCAGCCGCCGCACCAGCGGCACGCGCGTCATGCCGCCCACCAGCAGCACCACGTCCACCGCGTGGGGGTCCATGTTCGCCTCGCGCATCACCGACTCGCAGACATCGAGGCAGCGGCGCGACAGCGGCTCGGACAGCGTTTCGAAGAAGGAGCGCGTCAGCACCGTCTCCAGCTCCACCATCCGCTTGCCGGGCGCCGAATGGTCGCCCAGCCCGGCGACATAGATAGACGCCTCTTCCTTCTCGGTGAGCTCGCGCTTGGCGGACTCGGCGGCCACCTTCAGCCGGCGCAGGCTCTGCGCGTCCTGCGACACCACGTGCCGCAGCTCATCGTCCACCTGCGCCAGGAGCCACTGGACGATGCGCTGGTCGAAGTCCTCGCCACCCAGCCGCGGATCGCCGCCGGTGGCGCGCACCTCGAAGACACCGGACTTCACCTCGAGGATGGACACATCGAAGGTGCCACCGCCCAGGTCGAACACCAGCGCGTTGCCTTCGAAGCCGCGTGACAGGCCATACGCCAGCGCCGCGGCGGTGGGCTCGTTCACCAGCCGCACCACGTCCAGCCCGGCGATGCTGGCCGCCTCGCGCGTGGCCTGCCGCTGGTTGTCGTCGAAGTTGGCCGGAACCGTGATGACACACTTGGTGACGGGGCGGCCGAAGTGCGCCTGCGCGTCCAGGGCCAGCTCGCCCAGAATCATCGCGGACACCTGCGTGACGGGCATCACCCGCCCGGCGAGCCGCACGCGCACGTCGCCAGAGGGCCCGGCCACCAGCGGATACGGCACCAGCGCCTTCGCCTCCTGCACCAGCTCCGGCGTGTAGCGGCGCCCCAGGAAACGCTTGGTGGCCCACACCACGGAGTCCGGGTGTTCCTCGCCCAGTGCTTGTGCCGCGGCGCCCACCACGCGCTCACCGGCTTTGTTCACGCCCAGCGTGGACGGCGTCAACCGGCCACCCGCGCGCGGGGGAATCATACGCGGGCGTCCGTCTTCCACGGTCGCCACGGCGCTGTTGGTAGTACCCAGGTCGATGCCGATGACGAGGTCAAGCATGGGGGGCCGAGAGGACACCACCCTACGGGTGTTCGCGCCAGCTCGCCAAGCCCCCTTCCCGCGCCTTCCTGCCGATAAGCGCCGCTTTCCCGCGCCACGGCCCGGGCCAGCAAGCGTGCCCCCGGTGACAGGGCTTCGCGATGCCAGGGACGTTGCTCGGGGGAAATCCCCGTGCTAAGGGCGCGACCGCCATGGTGAACGTGTCGATCGCCCGCCGCTACGCCCGCGCCCTCCTCGATGTCGCTTCGGAGGCGGGCCGCACTGACGCCGTCGCCGAGCAGCTCACCGCCTTCGCCGACGTCATCGCGAAGAACGCCGAGCTGACGGATGTGCTCGTCAACCCCGCCTACACCCGCGAGCAGCGCCTGCGGGTGGTGGAGTCGGTGATGCAGGCCATCCCCGGCGGCGTGGAGGCCACGCTGGCCAACACCCTCCGCCTGCTGGTGGACCGCAACCGCCTGGGCTACCTGGCGGACATCGCCCGCCTCTTCCGTGACATGGCGGACGCCCGTGCCGGCCGCGTCCGGGGCCACGTCACCAGCGCCGCGCCGCTTCCGGCCGACGCCCTTGCCCAGCTCCAGCAGACCCTGCAGCAGCTGACCCAGCGCAACGTCCTCCTGGAGACGCGCGTGGACCCCAGCCTGTTGGGTGGTGTCTCCGCCCAGGTGGGCAGCATCCTCTACGACGGCAGCATCCGGACCCAGCTCGAAGAGATGCGCCGCGAACTGAAGCAGCGCTGAAGCCCGCCCGCTCGCCGGGCAACCAACGTTCCAGGTCGTCTTCATCACCCCGCAGTCCAGGGCTAACCGGTATTTCCAGCGGACCCTGACAGCGGTATACTCTCAGGTGGTGCGGGACAGCCCCGCGCCGCCTGGACGACCTGACCATGCCGCAGTCCCTACTCCACCGGTATTCCGAAGGTCCGTCCACGCTGGCGGCGCCCGAGGAGGCTCGGCCCTTTCTGGGGGCCCTCCTGAGCGCGGCGGGTTGTGGGGTGGCCCTACTGGACCGGGAGCTGCGTCCCGTGTGGGTGAATGCCACGCTGGCGGCGCTGTCCGGTCTGGAGCCGCGCGCGCACGTGGGCCGTCCTCTCGCGGAGCTGTGGCCGCAGGTGGCGCAGGCCCTGTCACCGCTGCTGGCCCGGGCACTCTCCGGAGAGGACGTCACGGATGCCCCTGTGCGGGGCGTGCTGGCCCCCGCCGCGGGTGAGCGGCACCTGCGGGTGGGCCTGTCCCCCGCGCTGCAGGGCGGCACGCTGGCGGGGGTGGCGTTGTGGGTGCGCGACGAGACGGAGCGCTTCCTCGAGGAGCAGCGCCTGCGCGCGCGGGAGTCCCACATGCGCAGCCTGGCGGACGTGGCCTGCGACGGGCACTTCCTGCATGACAACGGCATCGTGATGGACGCCAACCGCGCGATGTCGCAGCTGCTGGGCTACGCGTCACCCTCAGAGATGATCGGCCGGCACCTGGCGGACTACGTCGCCCCGGAGTTCCGCTCGCAGGTGGGGTTGGTGCTCAGCCGCGGGCTGGAGGCCCCCTATGAGGTGGTCGTCCTCCGCCGGGATGGCCAGCGGCTGCCCCTGGAGGTGCTGGGGCGCTACGTGACGTGGGAAGGCCGGCAGGTGCGGCTGGTCGCCGTCTGGGACATCAGCAGCCGCAAGGCCGCGGAGGAGTTCTCCGCGAACACCGAGCAGTTCCGGCACCAGATGCTGGGCGCCGTCGACGCGGAGCTGCGAGCGCCCCTGCAATCGCTGCGGGACGGCACGCGCTCCCTGCAGCGGCTGGACGGTCTGGAGGAACCGCAGCGCACCCTGGTGAGCCAGGTGGCCCGGTCCGCCCGGCGCATGGAGCGGATGCTCCAGGAGTTGATGGACTTCACCCGCGCGCGGCTGGCGGGCGGACTGGCGCTGCGGCCAGAGCCCGCCGTGCTGGATGCGGTGGTGGCGCGCGTCGTGGAGGAGCGCCGCCGTGAGCATCCCGAGCGAACCCTCCACCTGGAGACGGAAGGCGACCTGCGCGGGCACTGGGACACCCACCGGCTGGCGCAGCTGGCCGACAACCTCCTGGGCAGCGTGCTCCTTCAAGGGGCCGAGGATTCGCCGGTCACCCTCCGCGCGGTGGGCGCGGTGGGCGGCGTCACGATGTGTGTGAGGAGCCCCGGACTCACGGTGGCGGCGGAGGAGCGCCCCTCCCTCTTCGAGCCCTTCCGCAGGGAGCGCGGCGCCACGCCAGAGGGCCTGGGCCTGGGGCTCTACATCGCCAGGCAGATCGCCGTGGCCCACGGCGGGAAGCTGGCGGTGGAGTCCTGCTCCGAGGGCGGCATGAGCTTCACCGCCTGGCTACCCCGCGAGGGGCCGGGGCATTGAAGGCCTCCGCGCCTGGTACCGCCTCAACGGCGGCTGATGCACCAGAGTAGCCAGGCCCGATTCTGGCCCACCCCTGGAGCGTCTTTGCGCAGCCGCCTGTCCCACTCCTGAACGGGCGTCCTCTCCCACCCCGTGGCGGGTGGCGCGGACCGCATTGCAGCGGGTGGGTGTGCGTGGTAAGGGGCCCCGACTTCAAGGTTTCGGCGGCCTGCTCCACGTCGGCCGCCCCTGCGCAAGGACGCATACGCTCATGGAAATCCGCGCCGACGAGATCAGCAGAATCATCCGGGAGCAGATCAAGGACTACGGGAAGAAGGTCACCGTCGCGGAGACGGGTACCGTGCTGTCCGTCGGTGACGGTATCGCGCGCATCTACGGCCTCGAGGGCGCGCTCGCCGGTGAGCTCGTGGAGTTCGCCAACGGCGTGCAGGGCCTCGTCCTCAACCTGGAAGAGGACAACGTCGGCGTCGCCATCATGGGTGACTTCCAGTCCATCCGCGAGGGTGACACGGTCAAGCGCACCCAGCAGATTGCCTCCGTGCCCGTGGGCAAGGAGCTGCTCGGCCGCGTGGTGGACCCGCTCGGCAAGCCGCTGGACGGCAAGGGCCCCATCGCCGCCACCGAGACGCGCCGCCTGGAAGTGAAGGCGCCCGGCATCGTGTCCCGCAAGAGCGTGCACGAGCCCCTGCAGACGGGCATCAAGGCGCTGGACGCGCTGGTGCCGGTGGGTCGTGGTCAGCGCGAACTCATCATCGGTGACCGCCAGACGGGCAAGACGGCCGTCGCCATCGACACCATCATCAACCAGAAGGGCCTGAACGTTTACTGCATCTACGTGGCCATCGGCCAGAAGCAGTCGACGGTGGCCCAGGTGGTGGAGAAGCTGAACCGCTACGGCGCCATGGAGTACACCACGGTGGTGGCGTCCAACGCCTCCGACCCGGCCCCCATGCAGTTCTTCGCGCCGTACGCCGGCGTGGCCATGGGCGAGTACTTCCGCGACAACAAGATGCACGCGCTCATCGTGTACGACGACCTGTCCAAGCAGGCCGTGGCGTACCGCCAGCTGTCGCTGCTGCTCCGCCGTCCGCCGGGCCGCGAGGCGTACCCCGGTGACGTGTTCTACGTGCACAGCCGCCTGCTGGAGCGCGCCGCCAAGCTGTCCGACGAGGAGGGCGCCGGTTCGCTCACCGCGCTCCCCATCATCGAGACGCAGGCCGGTGACGTGTCGGCGTACATCCCGACGAACGTCATCTCCATCACCGACGGGCAGATCTTCCTCGAGACGGACCTCTTCTTCGCCGGCGTCCGCCCGGCCATCAACGTGGGCCTCTCCGTGTCCCGCGTCGGTTCGGCCGCGCAGATCAAGGCCATGAAGCAGGTCGCCGGCACCATGAAGCTGGAGCTCGCGCAGTACCGCGAGCTGGCCGCCTTCGCCCAGTTCGGCTCCGACCTCGACAAGGCCACCCAGGAGACGCTGGCGCGCGGCGCCCGCATGGTGGAGCTGCTCAAGCAGGGCCAGTACGAGCCCATGCCCGTCGAGAAGCAGGTCATGCAGATCTACGCCGCCACCAACCGCGACGACCCCAAGAAGCGCGGCTGGATTCGCGACATCCCGACGGCCGACGTGGTGCGCTGGATGCGTGAGTTCCTGGAGTTCGCCGACGGCAAGCACCCGAACGTCGCCAAGGACCTGGCGTCGAAGCGCGAGCTGACCGCCGACATCAAGACGGCGCTGAGCAAGGCCATCACCGAGTTCAACGAGGTCTTCCAGCCGACGCCGGGCGCCAAGGTTTAACGCCCTCGCCGGTTGTGACCCACGAGCCCCGCCCTCCCTTCACCGGGAGGCGGGGCTTCGTGCTTGCGGGCCCGGCCTTCAGCGAAGGCGGGGCAGCACGCCGTGCAGGCTGCGGTCCACGCCGCCGCGCGCGCCCAGCAGCTCCATGGCCTTCAGCTCGTAGGGCAGCACGTTGTCACGGGCCACCAGCTGCACGTGCGCGCCCAGCGCGGCGGGCAGCGCCAGGTCCAGCTCGTAGATGTCACCGGCCACCAGCGTCTGCTCCGGCGTGGTGCCAGTGGACTCCCAGACGCGCTTGAGGGCCTCGAAGTACCGGCCCCGGCGCAGGTAGACGGGGCGGCGCAGCACGCCGTCCAGCGTCTGCGTCTCCGGCACCGCGGTGAAGCGGGCATCCGCCGTGTCCGGCGGGTCCAGGAGGAACTTGCGCGCATCCCCGGACACCGTCAGCTTCTCGCGCCCCTTGGGCGCCAGCTGGTCCAGCTTCTTCTCCACCAGGTCGGTGTGCGCGTTCGTCACCACCGTCACCGGCAGGCCCGTGGCCACCAGCGCCTCCAGCACCTCCTTCGCCTCCGGCTTGAAGGCCGTGGCCGAGTGCGCGTAGGCCTCCCGGTAGAGCTTCTGCACCACGTCGGAGCGGCGGGCCTCGTCCTGGCCCTGCCCGAAGCGCTGCATGAGGCGGTGGGCCGCGCAGGTGGCCGTCAGGTACGGGTCCGCCGTGGCGGGCGCCACCACCCGGCCGCCCAAGTCCCACCCCAGCGCGTCCGCGCCCGCGCGCAACGCGGCGACTTCCTCCTCCCACGCGGCCTCCAAATCCTCGCCCAGCGCCGCCGCCAGGCCCTGCCGGAAATGCCGGAGGAAGGGCGCGCTCTCCGCCGCCACGTCCGTAAAGGTTCCGTCGAAGTCCAGCACCACGCACGCAATCGCCATCAGACCACCAGCTCCCGAAGATGAAGAAAGGGGCCGGATGACGCCTCACCCACGGGCCTCGAATCAAGCCCGCCTGCATCAACAGGCGGCCAGGCGGCCACCGCCCGCGGGAGCATCACCCCGCGGACGTTCCCCCAGCCCCCCGGGTTGTCATCCCGCCACGGAACGGCCCAACGTACAGCCCAGGCCATACCCGTGGCCTGTCGCCCATGTCCGAGCCCCTTTTGCCCTGTTCCCGTGAGACCGCCGCGGCCTCGGCGCGGGCGCGGGAATTCCTCTCCGAGGCCAGCCGCCTTCTCGCGGAGTCCCTGGACTGGGAGCGCACCCTCGCGTCAATCGTCCAGCTCGCCGTGCGCGAGTGGGCGGACGTGGCCCTGCTGGACGTGCTGGCCGCCGACGGCGCCATGGTCCCTGGCGCGCACGCCGCACGGGAGCCGTCATGGCAGCAGCGGCTGGAACAGGAACGGCCCTGTCCACCTGCCTGGGCCTCAGGAACGGACGAGGCCCCCCTGAGCGTGGCCGGCCCGGCGCCGGACTGGCTCGCGGCCCGCTCCCGGCTGGTGCTGCCGCTGAGGAAGGAGGCACGGCTGATGGGCCTGCTCACCCTTGTCTTCACGGGCGACACGGTGCTGGCAGTGGAAGTGGCGGAGGACTTCGCCCACCGCGCGGCGCTCGCGCTGGCGAACGCGCTTCAGTACCGGGAGGCGCAGGCGCGGCTCGCGGACCTCCAGGCCTTCATGA
The DNA here is from genome assembly GCF_006547355.1 of Myxococcus sp. AB036A. NCBI lineage: Bacteria > Pseudomonadati > Myxococcota > Myxococcia > Myxococcales > Myxococcaceae > Myxococcus > Myxococcus sp. AB036A. Next base: position 85,962 of record NZ_VHLC01000001.1, read on the forward strand.
ATGCCTCGCCCGTGGGCATGTCCCTCTTCGATCGGGATTTGCGCTGCCTGCGCACCAACCCCGCGCAGGCCGCCTTCAACCGCCTGCCGCAGGCGGCACACGTGGGCCGTACTCCGTCGGAGCTGATGGGACCCCGCGCCGCGCCGGTGGAGGCGGTGATGCGGGAGGTGATGCACACCGGCGTGCCCGTGGTGGACCAACTGCTGACGGACGTACACCCCGGGGAGCGGCGCCACTTCCGCATCACCTCCTTCCCCGTGTGTGACGGGGAGACGCCGGTGGGTGTGGGCACCACGGTGTCGGAGGTGACGGCGCAGAAGGTGGAGGAGGAGCGGCTGCGCTTCCTGGCCGAGGCCACCTCGCGGCTGTCCCACTCCCTGGACTGGCGCACCACGCTGCGCACCGCGGCGCAGCTGCTCGTGGGCGGGAAGCTGGCGGACTACTGCACCGTGGACGTGCTCGCCGATGACGGCCAGGGCCTGGAGCGCGTGGAGGCCCTGGCGAGTGATGCGGCCACCCAGCAACTCATGAAGGAGGCGCTGCGCTACCCACCGCCGCCCGGCTCGCGCTCGCCCATCCGCCGCGTGCTGGAGACGGGCCGCCCGGTGCTCGCCGCGCAGGTGGACCCGGACTGGCTGGACGCCCTCACCCTGTCGCCCGAGCACCGGCGGCTGATGGAGACGCTGGGCGGCCAGTCGCTGATGCTCGTCCCGCTGGTGGCGCGAGGCCGTACCTTGGGGGTGCTCAGCGTCGTCTCGCAGGACCCGCACCGGCGCTACCAGGACCGGGACCTGGACTTCCTGGAGGACCTGGCGTCCCGCACGGCGCTCGCGGTGGACAATGCCTGGCTGTACCGCGAGGCCTCGCGGGCAGTGGCCGCGCGCGACGAATTCGTCGCCATTGCCACCCACGAGCTGCGCACGCCGCTGTCCGCGCTCCAGCTCCAGCTCGCCTCGCTGTCGCGCGCGCTGGACAAGGACGTGCCGGGCCCTCCGGAGCGACAGAAGCTGGGGCTGGCCAGCGCGCAGCGGCAGGCGGAGCGGCTGTCCCACCTGGTGACGCACCTGTTCGAGGTGGCGCGCATCAGCACCGGCCGCCTGACGCTGGAGCGAGAGGACGTGGACCTGTCCGCGCTGGGGCACCGGCTGGTGACGCGCATGGAGGACGCACTGGTGGCGGCCGGCTGCGCGCCGGTGCTGCACGCCAGCGCGCCCGTGTTCGCCCATGTGGACCGCCTCCGGTTGGAGCAGGTGCTGATGAACCTGCTGTCCAACGCGATGAAGTACGCCCCGGGCCAGCCGGTGGAGCTGTCCGTGGACACGGACGGCACCGCCGCCGTCATCGCCGTGCGCGACTGGGGACCGGGCATCCCCGTGGGCGCGGACGCCCGCATCTTCGAGCGCTTCGAGCGCGCCACCGGCGAGCATGCCCGCGCCAGCCTGGGCCTGGGCCTCTACATCTCCCGCCAGATTGCCCGCGCCCACGGCGGCGAGCTGACGGTGGAAGCGCCTCCCGTGGGCCCCGGCGCGCGCTTCGTGCTGCGCCTGCCCATGGCCCAGGTGCCGCGGGCTCCCACGTCCTCCCCTTGAAGCCTACCCCGCCCAGGCCGCTAACCTCACGGACATGGAAGCGATGCAGCGAAACGAGTCGGCGCCCCCGCGCCGGGCGTGGCTGCCCTGGGGCCTGCTGGTGAGCGCGGTGCTGCTCGCCACGACAGGGGCCTGGGCGGGTTCGCGCTCCATCTCCGCCCTGGTGGAGCGCAACGACGCGCTGACACGCGAGGCAGCCGAGTCCGAGGCCCGCGTGGCCGAGCTCCAGGCCCTGCGCGAGGCCATGTCGCGCCGGCTGCGCACGCTGGAGCAGCAGCACCACGCCGCCTATGCCGCCGCGGTGACGGCCACCGCCGCGTGCACCACGGCGCTCCAGCCGCCGCCCGCGCCGGGCAAGCCCGAACCCCGGCGCCTGGCCAAGGCCAAGAAGCAGGGCCGGCGCTGAGGGCGCGTGGCCACCACGTCCACACCCCCTGAGAGGGTGTGGCCCCCCAGGCAACAAGGCCCACCGCCAACCCCGCGAAACCGCGGGCCTGAGTGCCCGGCCCGCTACGTGCTACCGCCGGAGCCACCGAGTCCCTTTCGCTCCGAGGTCCACGCTCCATGTCGCCCTTCGCGCTTCGCCCCTCCTCGCGCTCCCTGCGGGCCGCGCTCCTGTTCCTGACCGCGCTGCTGCTTCCCCAGGCCCCGGCCCGGGCCGAGCCCGGCATCCGCATCCTGAACTCGCTCCGCGCCGAGGAGCTGGCCTTCAACGCGCTCACCAGCAACCGGGCCGCGCTGGATGCCCTCACCGAGATGCCGCTGCACTCGAAGACGTTCGTCGTCGACAGCCGGCTCAAGTACGCGCTGGAGCACCCACCTGCCCGGAACGTGATGGCGTACCTCACCGAGTGCGCGCTGCCGTCCGGCGCCGCCGTGGAGTGGACCAGCCGCGCTGGCGACACGTACACCTTCAAGGGCGAGGTGGGGCTGTGCCCCGAGTGGGAGAAGGACAAGCCGAGCCAGGCCTGCCTGGGCTATGTGACGGCCTGTCTCCTGGCGCGCAACAACGCCTTCGGCCGCCGCGTGATGGTGTCCATGCGCGGCGAGGACCCGAGCGAGCCCCGGCGCTTCAACCCCTCGGGCGCCCGCGAGGAGTGGAGCCCCATGTTCCTGCCCTGCGCGTCGGGTGAGGCGGGGCTCCATGCCGAGTGCGGCTGGCTGGGGGAGAACGTGGGCACCTGCAACCCGGGTGACCCGGTGACGGTGGCCGCGGGCGCGCCCCACCCGGCCACGTGCACGGGCCAGCTGGGCCGCATCTTCGGGGACCGGGTGCTGCGCGTGTGCGAGGACCCGCGGGGCTGCGCCTGGGAGGACCGTCTGGCGGACACGCTCGGCAACCCCTGCGGCGGAATCGAGCCCAGCGTCGAGTTCAAGTGCCCCGCGAGCGGCCGCTACAGCGTCATGTCCGCGCCCTACAGCCGCGCCGCGATTCCGGGCTCGTGGGTGGCCCCGGTGGCCACCTCCGGCACCTACCCGGCCGAGCCCTTCGGCGCGTACACGTTCCGGGAGGGCGCCTTCTACGGAAACATGTTCGACTCGCGCGGCCTGACGGTGGAGGTCGTCCTCAATCAGGACACCCTCCAGCCCAAGCTCGTCAACCTGCGCTTCAAGGGCGTGGTCCATGACAACGTCCACGCCTGCCACGGCCGGGACTGGGTGGACGGCGACAGCCACCTGCGCTCGCGCATCTGCGCCAACGCCGACATCGGCGGCGAGCGCATCGCCGGCTGCATGGCCCGCGCGGAGGGCCCCTGCGAACCGGGCAGCTACAACCCCCGCGCCGCCCGCTGCAAGGTGAACGACGGCACCGCGGTGTGGGGGGACGGCGACTTCGAGGGTTGCATGGACGAGGCCGGCTTCCAGCACCCCGAGCCCATCACCGTGTACCTGCGCTCGCCCTGCGAGACGATTTCCCCCAAGACGCAGACCACCTGTGGGGTGACGTGTGACTACTCCGAGTTCCCTCCCCAGTGCTCGGACACGTGCAAGCTCAAGAAGTCCCCGGGCCAGTGCCTCCAGACGGACGCGTGCCTGAACAACCCCAAGAACTGCCCGGCGCCACCGCAACAGTGATGCGGATTGAATAAAGCAGGCCGCCCGGCGTCCAGGTCTCCGGCGGCCGCATCCCCGGCCCATCGTCAGGAGCTGACCCGTGTTCCCAATCCGGACCCTGCTGTGTGCCCTTCTCGCGCTCGCGCTGGGCCTGGGTCCCACGGCGGCGGAGGCCCGCTTCGGCAAGCGCTCGCGGCCGTCCCAGAGCGACTCGAACCGGGACAGGGATGACAAGGAGCACGGGGCCTCCGCCATCGGCTCGGACGACGACGACGATGACGACGCGCCCCGCCGCTCCTCCCGGCGGCGCTCCTCGAGCAACCGGCGGCACGTGAGTGGCGGCTCGAGCGCGGTGACGGTGAGCTGGCTCTCCTACCTCTTCATCACCGGCAACCATCGGATGGGCGTGTCGCCGGAGCTGCGCGGGGAGCGCCACGCGGCGGCGCTGTCCTTCCGCGTGGGCCTCCAGGGAGGGCCGCTCAACGAAGGGGGCGGCGGCGCCGACCTGTTCCTCGGGCTGGAGGGCCGGCGCTTCGGCGTGGACCTGCGGCTGACGGGCCTGGGCCTGCCCACGGATGACGGGACGAGCGGTTCGGACTCCATCACCCTGACGCAGTCGCACCTCACCTGGGCGCTCATCTCCCACGAGCGTGCCCGCCTGCGCGCGGAGGCCGGTGTCAGCACCGCGCACGCGCCCGACATCACCTTCGTCGGCCCCAGCTTCGGCGCCTCCCTGGAGGCTTGCATCATCGGCCCCCTGGACCTGGAGGCGCGCATGCAGGTGACGCCCTTCCCCTACCGGCAGGTGGACGCGAACGCCGCGCTGGCGTTGAAGCTGGGCGCGGTGGTGCTGCGCGGCGGCTACCGCGGCATGGTGCTGGATGACGCCGGCTACGTGGATGGCGTCTCCCACGTCGACACCTTCCACGGACCCTTCCTGGGCCTGGGCCTCACCTACTGACGTCCGCTGCAGTCCTCACGCCCGCGTCAGCGCGCAGCCCGCGCTCACGCGGGCGTCTTCACCGCGCCGCTGGGCACCGGGCAGTGCCGCCGCGTCGCCTCCAGCAGCATCTCCAGCCTAACGGGCTTGCGCAGCACCCCCGCCGCGCCAGGCGGCAACGGCCCGGCCTCCGCCGTCATCACCACCACCCGCGTCCCGGCGAAGCGCTCATCGGACCGCAGCCGTTCGAGCAGACCTCGCCCGTCCACGCGCGGAATCTCCCAGTCGAGCAGCACCAAGCAGGCGGACTCCAGCGCCGCGAGCACGCGAAGCGCCTCCACGGCGTTGATGGCCATGGACACCTCGAAGCCCTCGTCATGCAGCGCTTCCGCCATGGCCCCGCGAACGTCCGGGTCATCCTCCACAATCAGGACCTGCGGCTGCACCACGGGATGAGTCACACCCGGCACCCTAGTCCCTCCTTCGCGCCCAGGCACGAGCGACTTCGCCGCATTCCGCTCTCTGTCAAAGCATGAGCATCTGCCGGGCCCGCGCATGCAGATATTACAGCACGCGAAAGGCCGCTGCGGCACCGCGAGCCACACGGCCTCCCGGACAGGCGCGCGGCGTGAGCTTCCACCGGATGGCATTCGCAGCGACGGCGAGCCGGAGCGGTGTCCAGCGCCGCACAGCACACGCTGGTGGACGACTCCTCGCGCCTGGAGGCCCATGGTCCCTGGGGAGGGAAGTCGGTTGAATCCGCCCGCCCCCGAAATCCCCACGAGGAGTGGACCTTGCCCGCATCCAAGGCCGTGCTGTGCGCCGCGCTCGCGGTCAGTGTCCTGCTGGGCACCTCCCCCGCGCAGGCGCGCTTCGGCAAGCGAGCCACCTCCTCGTCTTCGTCCTCGCCACGGAGCACGTCCCGTCAGGCCTCTCCGTCCCAGGAGTCACGCGGCGCCCGAGCCCACCCCGCGTCCGCCATTGGCCAGCCCCGAGAGGGCCGCACGCACCCGGCCTCCGCCATTGGCCGCGAGCGCACGCCCCGGAGTGACGACGCGCCCCGGCGGCGCGCCATGCGCGTGCGCCGGCCGCCACCGGGAGCCATCGTCACGGGGGCCGTCATCGGCGCAACCCGCCCGGGCTTCGCCGCCGCGCGGCCCGCCCAGCGGGTGGTGCGCGAGCCAGAGGACACGGTGCCGCTGCTGGTGCGCATGGGCGTGCAGGGAGACTTGCTGGGCGACGCCGGGGCCATGGGACTCTTCATGGCCATGGATGGCCGCCGCCTGGGCCTGGACGCGCGCATCACCGGCATGTCGCTGCCCGCGATGGATGGCTCGGATGCCACCGACCGCATCACCCTGCTGAGCGCGCACGCCTCCGCCGCGCTGTGGGCGGGGGAGCGGGGCCGGCTGCGACTGGAGGGCGGCGTCGCCAGCGCGCATGCGCCCGACATCCTCTTCGTGGGCCCCAGCTTCGCCGCATCCGTGGAGGCCTGCATCGGCCCCTCGCCGGTGGACCTCGAGGCCCGCATCCAGGCGGTGCCCTTCCCGCACCGTCAGGTGGATGCCCAGGCCGGCCTGGCCGTGCACGTGGGTTCGCTCCACCTGCGCGGCGGCTGGCGGGCCCTCTACCTCAACGACGCCGGGCACACGACCGGGGAGAAACAAATCGAACGGCTCACCGGCCCGTACCTGGGGCTGGGCCTCACGTTCTGACGCCTCGGGTGGTGCTGGCCGGAGCCCCTTCTCTCACGGGCCCCAGCCAGCCGCCCGTCGCGCGCTACTCCTCGGACGCGGCGGCCATGGGCGCCGAACCGCCGCCCAGCTCCGCCACGTTGGACGTCGCAGGCGCGGTGCCACGCTTGGCGCCGCGCCGCTTGGGCGGAGGCGCCAGCCGCGGCTGCGTGCCGAACAGGCGCTCATACGTCTCCGGCGTGTTGATGTTCACCACCACGCCCGGGTCCTTCACCGGCACGCGGCGCACCTTCATCGTCGCCAGCGCGGGCTCCAACTGCTGGCCCTCCGCGGCGCGCAGCCGCTCCGCCCCGCTCCGCGAGAGCACCAGTGGCCAACCAGGCGCGCTCTCGAACTCCGGGCGCAGCAGCTCATCCGCGTCCCCCGCCATCTTCAGGAGCGACTTGAGCGTGGACGCGCGCAGCGCCGGCATGTCCACCGGATGCAGCAACACCACGTCCGCGCCCGCCTCCAGCGCGGCGTCCAGCCCCGCCTTTATCGACAGGAGGGGCCCTTCCTGCCACCGCTCCGCTTCCACCAGCTCCATCCCCGGATGCTGCTCGCGCACCGCCTCGGAGTCCTTCCCCACCACGCCAAGCACCATGGAACCCGCCTTGCCAAAGGTGGATGCCAGGGACTGGAGGAAGCTCTTGCCTCCCTCGTGCTCGATAAGCGCCTTGGGGTGGCCCATCCGCCGGGCCTCACCCGCAGCGAGGATGATCGCCACTGCCTTCATGCCAGCCTCCTCCGCCCCCATGAATGAACGCCGCAGGCCCGGGGGCCTCCTCTCAAAGGCTGTGGCGTCCGCGTGGGATTGCAGCCCACCCCTGGGTCCCAGCCGTCAGCCAGACGCCAGTCACTCCGGACGGGTGTTCGCTGGATGAGCATCCAGCCAGGCGCTCCGTCCCCTATCCGTCATCCGAAACACCGTGCCCTGTCAGGGGGGCTCCCGCGGGAATTCGAAGCCGCAGAAGGGCTCCGGGTCGGAACCGGGGCAGCCCTGGAGGGCTCCATGACGGATGCCTCCCCGCGCTCAACGTGACCATCCTCGCCGCCAGGTGCACCAGCTCCGGCGCGGACTTCCGCTCCCAGGCCGTGTCCTCCGGACGCGGCGTGCGAAGCGGAGCGCACCCTTCTGACACCGCTGAAACCTTGCACCGCCAGACACCTGCGCACACTGGGGCGCCTTGAGGCACACCCTGGGCGTCTGGCTACGGTGCCCCCCGTTCAGCCACTCGGGAGGTCGCGACATGACGGAGTCCACGCAACACGGCCAGGCACAGCACGGACGACCCTGGGTGCCCTGGCTGGTGACGGCGTTGGTGGTGCTGATGTCGGGCGGCGTGATGTACCTGGCGCACCGCGGGACGAGCCAGGCCGAGGCATTGGCGGAGCAGTCCCGCCAGTCCGCGGTGGAGGCCGCCACGCGGGCGCGTGACGCGGAGGCCGCGCGGCTGCAACTGGAGCAGAAGCTGGCGGCGCTGGAAGCCGAGCGCGCCCAGCTCGCCACGGAGAAGGAGCAGCTCAGCTCGGAGAAGGAACAGCTCAGCCAGACGGTGCAGGAGCAGGAGGCGGAGCTGGCGAAGCTGAAGGCCACCTACGACGACCTGCAGGACAAGATGAAGGCGGAGATCGCCGAGGGTGCCATCCGGCTGTCCCAGGCCGAGGGCCGCATCCAGGTGGACCTGGTGGACAAGGTGCTGTTCGACTCCGGCGACGCGAGCATCAGCGCACGCGGCCAGGAGGTGCTGACGCGGCTGGGCGGCGTGCTGGCCAAGGTGGATGACAAGTCCATCCAGGTGTCGGGCCACACGGATGACTCGCCCCCGTCGCAGAAGCTGCAGAGCACCTTCCCGTCCAACTGGGAGCTGTCCGTGGCGCGCGCGGTGAACGTGGTGCGCTTCCTCCAGGACACCGGCGGCGTGCCCGCGCGCCGGCTGGTGGCGGCGGGCTACGGGCAGATGCGGCCGGTGTCCACCAACGCGACCCCGCTGGGCCGCGCGCGCAACCGGCGCATCGAGGTGCTCCTCATACCGGACCTGCCCTCCAAGCGCACACCGGCCGCGGCCGTCCAGCGCGCGGTCGCGGGTGGCACCGCGACCAAGGCCCAGGCGAAGCCCGCGCGCGGGGCGAAGTAGCCGCGCGCCGCAGGCCACGCCTTTCCGCTACTGCTTCTCCACCGACTCCAGCAGCTTGCGGAAGGCCTTCTCCGAAGCGGCCACCGTCTTCTCCGGGCCCGTCAGCTTGAAGAAGACGGCGCCCTGGGCGCCTTCGACGATGGCGCCCAGCAGCCGGAAGCCGGGCTTGGGCGTCGAGGGGCCCATCATCGGCCCGCCGCCCGTGTACGTGCCCTTCACGTCCACCGTCGTCAGCGGCATGCCGTTGACCTTCTCCGCCTTCGTCTTCGACTTCTCCTGGGGAATGGGCTTGCCGTCCGCCGTCTGGAACTGGCCCACCCAGCGCTTCACGTTGGCGTCCACCGCGCCGCCCTGGCCCTGGCCGAAGTAGAAGACGGCCAGCTCCGCGCCCTCCGTGTCGCCCTTCGCCGCCGGAATCTTGTACGTCGCCGCGCGCATCGGCCGAGCCCCCTGCACCGCCCAGTCCGCGGGTGCCGTCCACTTCAGGCCCCCCGCCTCCTCCGCATGCGCCACCACGGCAACGGCCACCACCAGCACACCCAATAGTCGGTTCATGCGCGGCAGCGTAACCGCCCGAGGCCCACTGCGCAGCGTGTCAACGACCGCCCGTCTCACAACCCCGCACGCGCCATCACAAGTGACACGACGCGTCAAGTCCCTTGTCTTCCTGCCAACCCATGGACGTGGTACGCCACGGACGTTTCCAGTCCAGTCATCCCAACCCAGGACTTGGAGGGGGTTGTACCCATGAGAAAGGTGTTGTTCCTCGGGGCCTTTGCCCTGGGCGCCTCGGCCTGTACTCCCGATATCGCCCAGGATCCGCCGCGGAGCCCCGAAGACTCCGTCGTCGCGGAGTTCGATCCGACCGGGTCTCCGCCCGTCGTCCCGTCTCCCAACGACCTGGCCATCGTCAACGGTCTGGTCAACGCGCCCATCAACCCTCAGGCCTCCCCCGCGGAGCAGGAGTTCACGCGCGACTACGTGAACACGCTCAACGGCTTCCCGACCACGGTCACCGCGACCACCCGCATCCGGGGCCTGGAGGCGGGAACGGTCAACGCGAACACGGTGAAGATCATCGACGTGTACGCGGGTACGCCGCTGGCGAAGCCGGCGACGCCCAGCTACATCGGGTACAACGAGGAGACCAACCTCGTCACCATCATCCCCCCGCTGCCCGGAGGCTGGCCCAAGGGTGGCCGCTACGCCGTGGCCATCATCGGCGGTGAGAACGGCGTGAAGACGACGGATGGCAAGCCGGTCATCCCGTCCGCCACGTGGGCCTTCGCCAGCTCCACCGAGCCGCTGGTCACCTGCGACGACCTGGATGCGCCCAACTGCCAGACGGCCACCGAGCTCATCCCCTCCACGGAGACGGAGCCCGCCGCCCGCCTGGCGGACCAGACGGCCAGCGCCCTGCGGCTGGAGCAGCTGCGCCGCGGCTACGCGCCCATCCTGAAGGAGGTGTCCGAGCAGTTCAGCGTGAAGCGCGAGGACATCGTCCTCCTGTGGACCTTCTCCATCATGGACCACCCGGAGGCCACCTTCGATCCGGGCAACGGCGTCGTCCCCTTCCCCAATGACCTGCTGCGCAACCCCGCAACCGGGAAACTGGCCCTGCCGGTGCCCCCCGAAGCCGGCACCGCGCAGAACCTCATCCTGGGCCTCAACACCCTGGACGGCTGGTCCACCACCGCGCCCATCGTGTCGGAGAACGGCGCGGGACGCGGCCCCATCGACACGGGTTCCCTGCTGGACGCGAACACCGTGCGCATGAAGATCGGCTTCACGCCGGACGACGAGACGGAGCCGAAGACCACGCTGCGCTTCGTCAAGCTGACCAACCACGCCTCGGGCACCAACCCCCAGGTGAAGCTGTGCTTCAACTGCGAGCCCGTCGTGGAGGGCCTGACGCCGGCGCCGAACTCGCCGCAGCAGCTCCAGATTGTCCCGGAGGTGCCGCTGGACGAGGCCACCCAGTATGGCGTGGTGATGCTGCGCGGCATGAAGGACACGCTGGGCCGCACCGTGGCGCCCACCGCCGCGCAGGCGCTGATGCGCATGGCCAACCCGCTGGTGGACGCCAACGGCAAGAGCCAGGTGGCCGCCGTTCCTGACACGCTCGCCCAGGACCTGGAGCCGGTGCGTCTGGGCATGAAGTCGCTGTTCGACAACCTGGAGGCCGCGGGCATCCCGCGCAAGGACATCAACCTGGCGTGGGCCTTCACCACCCAGAGCACCCGCTCCATCCTCGAGCGGCTGAACGACGCCCCCACGGCGGTGCCGGCCGACCCCGTCTACCTGGTGGACCAGACGGCCACCATCAAGGGCACGATGGACGCCCTGACGCTGGAGAACAACGCGGTGGGCCGTGTCTTCATCGGCGCGTACCACTCGCCCTTCCTCCTGGATGACGTACAGGGCACGCTCAACCGCGCCACGCCGCGCATCGACCGCGTCCCGTTCATGCTCTTCACGCCCGCGGGCGCGGCGCCCGCGGACGGCTACCCGGTGGTCGTCTACGGCCATGGGCTGACGGGCAACCGCACCAACATCATGACGGTGGCCAACAACTTCAACGCGGCGGGCTACGCCGTGGCGGCCATCGACACCGTGTTCCACGGTGAGCGCGCCAGCTGCGCCGGCATCAGCGAGGACGCCCCGGTCATCGTCGACGCGAACCGCGATGGCGTCCCCGAGCTCACCATCACCACGCCGGACGCGGCCTGCGACGACGGCGACACCTGCGACGTGACGGCGGGCAGCCCCACCTTCGGCCGCTGCGTGTCGAACAACCAGCCGGCCTGCAACGTGGGGCCGACCGCGTCGCCGCACGGTGACCTGTTCTGCTCCAGCCAGGGCCTGGGCCGCTGCGTGGCCGCCCCGAACAGCGCCACCGGCACCTGCGAGGGCGGCGACTTCGCCCGTCCGGGTCCCGCCCAGCCGCCGTACGTCTCCAGCGCGGGCTTCCTGAACCTGGTCAACCTGTTCGCCACCCGCGACAACTTCCGCCACCACGTGGTGGACTTTGCCCAGCTGGTGCGCGCGCTGGACACCGACACGCTCAACGGCCGCCTGGTTGCCGCGGGCGCCGGTACGCTGAACACCAGCCAGTTCAGCTACGTGGGCCAGAGCCTGGGCGGCATCCAGGGCGTCCTGTCCGCCTCCGTGTCCCCCGTCGTGGGCCGCACCGCGCTCAACACGGTGGGCGGTGACCTGGTGGACATCCTCCTGACGGCCACGGACCCGGCGTTCGTGCGGTACCGCTCGGGCTTCTTCCAAACCCTGGAAGACAACGGCCGCGCCCCGGGCACGCCGGAGTTCTACGAGTTCATCACCCTGGCGCGCACCATCCTGGACCCGGCCTCGCCCCGCAACTACGGCAAGTACCTGGAGAACTGGCCCGAGGACGCTTCCAAGCCGTCGCTCCCCGAAAACCGCGATGCGTTCATCCAGTACATCGCGGAGGACATGGTCATCCCCAACGCGGTGACCGAGGGCCTCATCAGCGCGGCCCACCACCCGCTGGTCAACGTCTCCACGCCCCGCACGGTGCAGACGTACCTGGCGAAGGACGGGATGGGCCTGCCGACGGACGTGCGTCACGCGTTCTTCGGCATCGTGGACCCGTCGCTGGACCCCAGCTCGGCGGCCAGCCAGTTCCTCCGGTCCGTGCGCAACACCGCGCAGAACCAGGTCATCCAGTTCCTGAACACGGGCGTCGCGTCGCCCACCCCGTAACGGCCTCCAGAGAGAGAACGAACCAACATGAAGAAGACACTCTCCCTCATCACGTTGCTCGCCGCCGGGACGACCCAGGCCGCGGGCTTCCAGGTCAACACCCAGAGCGCACGCTCCTCAGGCATGGCCAACGCGGCGGCGGCGTGGCTGGATGACTCGTCCGCCATCTACTCCAACGCGGCCAACATCCTGGGCGTGGAGAAGCTGGACGTCACCGCGGGCGTCACCGGCATCCTCCCCAGCCTGCAGTTCACCCCCACGGATGGCCTGGTGCAGGGGCAGAAGACGACGCTGTCCCCGCCGCCGCACGTGTTCGCCGTGTACAAAATCACGGACTCGCTGGCGGCCGGCGTGGGCTTCTACACGCCGTTCGGCGCGAGCAGCCGGTGGAAAGACGGATTCGTGGGCCGCTTCCGCGCCCAGGAGTCCGCGCTGTCCATCTACAACATCAACCCCACGGTGGCGTACCAGCTGCACGACCGCTTCCGCGTGGGCGCGGGCCTGAACATCACCCGCGGCACGCTGGAGCTGAAGCGCGCCCTGGGCTTCGTCACCAGCGAGGGCCAGGTGCACCTGGGCGGCGCGGGCTGGGGCCTCGGCTTCAACGCCGGCGTCCAGGCCGTGGTGGTCCCGAAGCTCGTCACGTTGGGCGTGCAGTACCGCAGCCCCATCAGCATGACGTTCAAGGGCGACGCGGACTTCCAGAACGTGCCGCCGGCCTTCCAGGGCCGCCTGCCGGACACCCGCGTGGAGGGTGACGTCAAGCTGCCGCAGTCGGTGGTGGCGGGCATCGCCGTCACGCCGCTGGACCGCCTGACGATTGCGTTCGACGCCAACTGGGTGGGCTGGTCCAGCTTCCCGGAGCTCGCCATCGAGTTCCCGGACAACCCGGCCATCAACAACCCGCTGCCGAAGAACTGGCGCTCGACGTGGAACTTCCACCTGGGCGGTGAGTACGGCATCACCGACGCGCTGCAGGTGCGCGCCGGCGTGCTGCTGGACCCGGCGCCCAGCCCGGATGACACGCTGACGCCGGACCTGCCGGACGCGGACCGCTTCGGCGTGTCGGCGGGCGTGGGCTACAGCTTCGGCGCCGTGCGCGTCGACGCGGCCTACCAGTTCGTCAACCTGTCCGACAAGAACAGCACCGCGCCGGGCATGACGGGTACCTACAACGGCACGGCCCAGGTGTTCGGCCTGACGCTCGGCTACTCCATGTAGTCTTCCGGCACCGTCCGGACCTCACCGCGCCCGGGTCTCCTCACGGAGGCCCGGGCGTTGTGTTTCCAGCGCCAGCCCTTCGCGTCAGACGCGCAGGTCTCCGTCGTGCAACACCCGCCCGGAGGCCAGCGCCTGCGCCGTGCGCTGGAGCCGCTCCGTACCCATGCGCATCAACTGGCCCTTGAGACCTGGCTGGCTGAGCAGGTGCTTCTGGAAGGCTTCGCGCTCCAGCCGCAGGACCACGCCCGCCACGTCCGCGCGCACCGTGGCGGACACCGGCTTGTCCAGCAGCAGGGAGATTTCACCGAAGACGTCGCCCTCGCGCAGCGCGGACAGCGCCACGCGCCGTCCATGCGGCTGCTCCAGCCACGGCGTGCAGCGCCCACGCAGCAGCACGTAGAAGGCGTCTCCCGGCTGGCCCTGCGTCATCAGCGCCTCGCCCGCGGCGAAGGAGCACAGCTCGAAGTCGCGCGACACCGCGGCCTTCTGCGCGGGCGACAGCTGATTGAAGAGCGGGTTGCTGCGCAGCAGGTTCTCCACCATCCGCCGCCGGTAGAAGGCGTCCACCACCGCCGTCACGTCCGGGTGCCGCGCCGCCACCGCCTCCATGTGCTGGCGCGTGAGCTCCAGCAGCACCGCGCGCTCGGTGGCCACCACGGTGGCGAGCCTGGGCCCCTCGGAGATGAGCGCCAGCTCCCCGAAGAAGTCCCCGGGCGTCACGGTGCCCACGCTCCGCCGTTGGCCGTCCTCCAGCGCGCGCACCACGTCCGCGCGGCCCTCCACCAGGGCGAACATGGAGGCGCCCGGCGTCCCCTCCTCCACCACCGTCTGCCCCGGAAAGAAGGCGCGCACCTGAAGCACCTCGAGCAGCGCGACGAAGGTCTCCCGGCTCACCTGCGAGAGGATGGGCAGCCCGGCGGCGCCCTCCTCCGCGACATGCGCCCGGGTGGCCTCCACGGGCACCGCCGCGCCCGGCGGCAGGGCGAAGCGCTCCGCCAGCACGCGCGCGGTGCGCACGAGCGCGGCCTGGGGCGCGCCCAGTCGAGGCAAGGCCACGCACGCGGCCACCGCGCGCAGGGGCTGGCCCGCCTTCGTCCAAGCCAGCGCGGCCTCCTGGTACGCGGCAGCGGCGTCCGCGGGACGGCCGAGCCACTCCAGCAGCTCCGCCACCTTCTGACGCACCTCCGCGTCGTCCGGCGCGTCCTTCACCACGCCCTGGTATTCCGCCAGGGCCTCCTCCAACCTGCCCTCGCTGGCGAGCTGGACGGCCCGCTGCCTGTCCGCGCCGTGCACGTGCGCCATGGCCGCCTCCCCTGCTACGCGCTGAGCGCGCGCACGCGCTCCGCGAGCTTTTCCGTGAAGAGGCGGAGGATGCGCAGCGCGGCCGCCGCGTGCGTGTCCAGGTAGTGCTGGAAGTCCACGCGCGTCACCCGCAGGGCCCGCACGTCCGTGCGCGCGCGCACCTGCGCGGACGTGTCTCCGTCCAGGATGAGGGAGACTTCGCCGATGAAGGCTCCAGGCCCCAGCGTGTTGAGCAACCGGGCGCCGGGCTCCGGACCGGCGAGCACGTCCACCGTCCCCTCCAGCAACACCAGCAGTCCCGAGCCGGGCGCGCCCTTCTCCAACACCGTGGCCCCCTGCGCGAACTGCACCGGCCGCGCCAACTGGTAGAGGTCCTTCATGTCCACCAGGGACAACTCGCCGAAGAGGGGAATGGCCTTGAGGTATTCGTAGCCGTCCGGCGGCGGCGGTGGCGGCGCGCGGGCGGGCTCCACCGACGGACCGCCATTCAGGTTCAGGTGACGCAGCAGCCGCGTGTGCTCCGCCTGGAGCGCGATGTCACCCCGAAGCTCCGGCTCCTGGAGCGCATCCGCCAGCAGCACCAGCGCCTGCCACGACTCCCCTTGCGCGTCCAGCAGCGCGCTCATCCGCAGCACCGCCTCACGCCGCGCCACCGCGATGTCCGGAGACACGGCACGCAGGGACTCCAGCTCCGCGTGCGGGTTGCCCAGCTCGCGGTACACCGCGGCGGCCTCCATGGGACGGCGCAGCCGGGTGAGACAGCGGGCCATGGCCTCGCGCGCCTGCAACGACTCGTACAGCGACAGCGCCCGCTCCAGCGCGCCGCCGCGCTCGAAGGCCGCCGCCGCCCGGGCCGGTTCACCCGCGCGCAGCCACGCCTCCGCGGCCAGGAGCAGCGCGCCCGCCTGCTCATGGAGCTGCGCGACGTCGGCCGCGGCGCCATCCACCTCCAGCACCCGCGCGGCGCCAGCGAAGTCACGCGCCCGCCGCAGCACCGACACCAGCGTGGCGCGAGCGAACGCGGACGCACGCGAGGACTCCTCCAGCACGACGTCCCGCTGCGACGCCGCCAGGGCCTCGTAGATGCGGACGGCCACATCCACCGTCCCCTGCGCCACCGCCTCCCAGAAGGGCCGCGTGCCCGTGCTGGCGGGCAGCTCGTCACCGTGCCCCGGCTCCACCGTGGAACGCGCCATGCCGTGAACTCCCCCAAGCACCCCTGGGCCCACCCCCTGGGCTCTCCACGTGCCGGATTGGCGCCGTGCGTAGCAGACCCCATGAAGGGAGGCGAGCGTCCTCGCGAGGCAGGCGTCTTCCACATGGAAGACGCCGCCCAGGGCCGCGTTCAGTCCACCTTCGTCGGGAACGGGTTGCGCTCGGCGAAGCCGAGTTGGTGCCAGTACGGGTAGGTGGGCGTCACCGCGCTGGCCGCGTCGAGCCGGGCCACCTGGTCAGGGGTGAGGTTCCACCCCACCGCGCCCAGGTTCTGCCGGAGCTGCTCCTCGTTGCGCGCGCCGATGACGATGGTGGACACGGAGGGGCGCTGGAGCAGCCAGTTGATGGCGACCTGGGGCACCGTCTTCCCCGTCTCCGCGGCGACGGCATCGAGCGCGTCCACCACGCGGAAGAGGTACTCCTCGGAGAGAGGCGGCGCCCCCTGGGCGTTGAGCGAGGACTGCATGCGGGAGCCCTCGGGCCGGGGCTGTCCCCGGCGAATCTTCCCCGTCAGCCGCGCCCAGCCGAGCGGGCTCCACACGACGGTGCCCACCTTCTGGTCCAGGGCGAGGGGCATCAGCTCCCACTCGAACTCCCGGCTCACCAGCGAGTAGTAGGCCTGGTGCGCCACGTGCCGCGCGAGGCCGTACTTCTCCGAGGTGGCGAGCGACTTCATCAGGTGCCAGCCGGAGAAGTTCGACGCGCCGATGTAGCGAATCTTCCCGGCGCGCACGAGGTCGTCGAGCGCCCGCAGCGCCTCCTCGACGGGCGTGAGCGCGTCGAAGGCGTGCAGTTGGTAGAGGTCGATGTAGTCGGTGCCCAGCCGCTTCAGGCTGGCCTCCACCGCGCGGGTGATGTGGAAGCGCGAGGAGCCCACGTCGTTCGGCCCCTCACCCGAGCGGAAGGTGCCCTTCGTGGAGAGGATGACCTTCTCCCGGCGGCCGGAGATGGCCTTGCCGAGAATCTCCTCCGCCAGGCCGCGCGAGTAGTTGTCCGCGCTGTCGAACATGTTCAGCCCCGCCTCCAGGCTGATGTCCACCAGACGCGTGGCCTCCTCGACCCCGCTGCTGCCCCACACCTTGAAGAAGTCCCCCTGGCCTCCAAAGGTTCCCGTCCCGAGCGTCAACACCGGGACCTTGAAGCCAGAGCCGCCGAGCTGCCGATATTCCATTCCCATAGAGGGGCCTCCTGGTAACGGGCGAGCCCCAGGCGCTCAATCGGAATGCGCGACCCGGGCAGCAATTCCCCCCGCTATGCTCCGGCGGGGCGAACGTTAACGTGGGGACCGGCACGTTCTCCCGGAGTCCATTGGCATGAAGTCGCGCATCACGGTTGCCTGGAGCACCGTCGCGTCCCTCCTGGCCGTGCTGCCTGGAACGGCGGCGCATGCCCACGCCGGCCTCCCGGAGACGTCCAACGTCACCCTCCGCCGAGGCCACCCCCAGGACTTCTTCTCCGGGACGACGTTCGGCGCGGTCATCTCCCGCGACAGCGGCAAGACCTGGCGTTGGGTGTGTCCGGATGCCATGGGGTATGGCGGATGGCGCCCGGAGGCCTACCTGTGGCGGGAAACCGGCGACATCCTCGCCGCCACCGGCAGCGCCCTGCTGCACTCTCCGGATGAGGGCTGCTCCTGGCGCACGCATCCCTTCTTCAAGTCGACCTGGGTGACGGGGCTGGCGGCCCACCCCACCGATGACCGCGTCTTCCATGCCGTCACCGGACGGCCCGGCCTCGCCAACGGCCTGTACCGCTCCGACGACGGCGGAGAGACGTGGACCGCCTCGCCGCTGCTGCGCACGGGGCTGGAGCTGAACGCGGTCCGCGTGTCCCCGGTGGACCCCCGCCGCCTCTACGTGTCGGGCGTCTCCAACAACCAGATGGTGGTGCTGCGGAGCGACGACGCGGGCGACACCTGGCAGGAGTTCCCCCATGCGCTCCCGGAGCTGCTGCGACCCTACGCGCTGACCGTGGTGGCGGTGGACCCCGTCGCCGTGGACGTGGTGTGGGTGCGCGTCTCCGCGCAGGGCTACACGCACCTGCTGCGCAGCGATGACGGGGGCCGCACGCTGACGCAGGTGACCGTGTTGGATGACACGTTCATCAACATGGACCTGTCCTCCGACGGCGGCACCGCCTGGGTGGGCACCCTCAACTACTTCTTCATGGGCTCGAGCACCGGCCCGCTGGAGAAGCAGCCCCTGCCCACCGGCAACGCGTGCGTGCTGCGCGACGGCGAGACGCTCTACGGCTGCGGCTCCACCTGGCTGCACGACTGGGCTCTGGCGCGCAGCACGGACCAGGGGCGCACGTGGGAGCACATCTTCGCGCTGTACGAAATCCAGGGCACGCAGCTGTGCCCACGCGGAACCCCCGTGCGGGACCTCTGCCCGGCCCGCTGGCCGCAGCTCGCGGAGCAACTGGGCGCTCCGCTCTACCCGGATGGTGGTGTGGAGGAGCCGCCGCCGCCGGATGCGGGGCCCCCGGACGCGGGCACGCCCGACGCGGGGCAACAGCCGCCCGAGCAGCGCCCACCCGAACCGAAGTCCGGTGGCTGCGCCGCCGCTGCGGGCCCCGCCCTGCCCCTGCTGTTGCTGCTGTCCTCCCTCCTCCCGAGGCGCCGTGGCCCACGGCGTCCACATCGATAGGCTGCTGATGACACTCCCGATTCGAAAGCGGCTGTGGGCCCCCTGCGCGGCCGTGCTGCTGGTGCTGGGCACCGCCTGCGACGGCGAGGACGCGCCACGGGACGAAGCGTGCGGCGAACCCCTCTACGGCGGCGAGGCCACCGACGAGGCGTGGCGCACCTTCGTCGACGCGCAAGGCCGGCCCACCGACAGCTCTCAGGCGGTGACGCTGGAGTCCCCCGCCCCGGGCCAGACCTATGCGATGGACGCGGCGCCGCCCACGTGGCGTTGGACGTCTCCGCTGGCCTCCCGGCCTCCATCGCGCGAGACGCCCCACTCCATGCTGGCGCTGCTGGGCAACCTGCTGCTGCCGTCCGCCCAGGCACATCTGCCGCCCGTCACCGGCGACTTCTACTGGGTGCAGGTCACCGTGCCCGGGCGGCGGTGTCCGGTGGAGCTGCTGACGTCGAACATGGAGTGGCAGCTCGACGCGGCGACCTGGGACACGCTCCGTGCCGCCTCGGGTCAGGAGCTCCGCGTCCAGGTGACCAGCGCCTACCTGGTCCAGAACCGGCTGCGTGAAGGTCCGTATCGCCTGGAGTCACCACGCACCATCCGCGTGGAGGATTCGCGATGAGCCACCGGACACCGTGGTGGATGCCCGCGCTGGCGCTGCTGATGGCCGGCTGTGATGAGAACTCGGCGCGGGTGGTGGGCGTGACGCCACCGGACGGGCTGGACTACGCGCACGAGGAGCCCTGGCGGGAAGGAACGTTCATTCCACCGCCGGGCCCCGGCGGACGCATCCTGGTCACCAACAGCCTGGATGACACCCTCAGCCTGGTGGAGCTGGCCACCGTGGGCACGCCGGACTTCCGCGAACTGGCGCGCGTGCCGGTGGGGCTCAACCCGGTGGAGCTGGAGGGACCGCACCACACCGCCGTGTCGCCCGCGGGGGACTTCTATTACGTCGGCATCTCCAACTACGTGCCAGGGGGTGGCTCGGGGCCGCATGGTGCCCACGGCACGGGCGCGGATGACGGCTACTGCCTGAAGCTGGACGCGCGCGACAACCGGATCGTGGGCTCGGTGCGTGTGAACCCCAATCCCGGCGACGTCATCATCAGCGCGGATGGGAGCACGCTGTACCAGACGCACTTCGACACGCTGAAGATTGCCGAGATGGCGCGCCAGGGCCGCCCCGAGTCGGACATGAACGCGAACCTGGCCATCATCGACGCGCGGACCATGACTCGGAAGGCCATGGTGGAGGTGTGCCCCGCGCCGCACGCGGTGCGCCTGTCCACCGACGAGCGCACGGCCTACATCGCCTGCTGGTCGGACGAGGTGGCCATCGTCGACCTCGCGGAGGCGAACACGCCGGTGACGCGGGTAAAGGTGGTGGCAGCGGGCTCGGGCAGTGCGGTGGCACCCCGGCACCAGCCCTACGCGCTGACGCAGTCCCCCACCACGGGCGAGGTCTGGGTCAGCTCCATGGCCAGCCGGCAGGTGCACGTGCTCAATCCCCAGACGCGCGCCATGATGCCCGAGCGCGCCGTGCCGCTGCGCGGGCCGCCGATGTTCGGCGCGTTCACCGCGGACGGGCGCACGCTGTACATGCCCTACCAGTTGGTGGACGCGCTGGCCGTCATCGACCCGGAGACGGGCACCGTGCTGCGCGAGGTGCAGCTGGCGGACGCCGGCTGTCTCAACGTGCATCAAGTCACGCTGACGCCCGACGAGCGCATCGGCCTGGTCGTCTGCGAAGGCGACCACGTGGGGCCGGGCACGTTGCACGCGGTGGACCTGACGGAAGGCACGGTGGTGGGCACGGTGGAGGTGGGCATCTTCCCGGACTCGGTGAGCATCCTGCGGGGGCAGCCATGAAGCGCGCGGCCTGGGGTGTGGTGGCGCTGGCCCTGGCGCTGACCGGCTGCGACGACAGCGGCGACGGCCGCGTGCCGGCGGCGGAGTACGGCGAGGTGCTGTTCAACGACTCGCGGCTGTCGGAGAGCGGCTTCAACAGCTTCTCGTGCGCGACCTGCCACGCGACGACGCCCACCGCGCCAGCGGGGCGGATGGACTCCGGCTACACGCTGTATGACTCGGCGTTCCGGGAGAGCTGGTGGGGCGGCTTCGAGACGCGCCTGCTGGACGCGGTGAACTTCTGCTACGTCAACTTCATGCGGGGTGTGACGCCGCTGCCGAAGGACTCGCCGCAGAGCCGGGCGCTGTACGAATACCTGGTGAGCATCAGCCCGAGCCCGTCCGCGCCGGCCCGTCCCTTCACGGTGGTGAAGGACATCGTCGAAGTCACGCGCGGTGACGTGACGCGCGGACAGCAGGTCTACGTAGAGGCCTGCCAGAGCTGCCACGGCGAGCCCCACACCGGCGCGGGCCGGCTGACCGAGCTGGCGTCGATTCTGCCGGAGGTGACGAACGACTACGACGCGCTGTTCCCCGGCGTGCCCAAGTCACTGGTCGTCATCGAGAAGGTGAGGCACGGCCAGTTCTTCGGTGTCGGGGGCAACATGCCGCTCTACAGCCTGGAGTCCCTGTCTGACGAGGACTTGGGCGCATTGCTGGCATTCCTGGCTTTGTGACGGGACCTGCGTGTTCCGGTGGAGCCCACGGGCCACCGGACATAACCTCGCCGCGGACACACACGTGGGAGCGAGAATGGGGTTCTGGGGCAGGCTTTTCGGGAGGAAGACACCAGCGGCCGGCGAGGTTCCTCCCGGCTCCTCCAAGGCCTGGGCGGTGGAGCCGCGCGAAGCGCTGATGCGGCAGGTGGAGGCCCTGCTGCGCGCCGACCCGGCGGTGGAGAAGGTGGAGCGGCGCACGCAGGACTACGGCCTGGACATCACCCGCGCCGGAAGTGACTGCACCTTCTTCCTGGACAACCTCTTCGCGGACACGCGCGAGCTGCCGCCCGAGCAACGCGTCCAGCTCATCCAGCGCTACCTGCGCGCGCTGTGGCAGGAGTCGCCGGATTCGCTCCACTGGGAGCAGGCCCGCGAGCTGCTCCTGCCCGTGCTGCGCGCATCCACCTTCGGCATGTCGCTGCAGAAGCCGGCGGAGTTGGACCGGGAGATGGTGGGGCGGCGGACACTGCCCTTCCTGCGCGAGCTGCTGGTGCTGGACCTGCCGGAGTCCGCCATGTTCGTCCAGCGCCGGCACCTGGAGACCTGGGGCGTCACCGAGGACGAAGCCTTCACGGCGGCCCACGCGAACCTGGCCCGGCTCCCGGACGAAGGCGTGGAGCTCTACGACGAGGAGCACGGCCCGCTGTGGACGGTGGAGACGCGCGATACCTATGAGACGTCCCGGCTGCTGCGCCCGGGGTTCCTCGCGTCCTTCGCCAGTCGCGTGGAGGGCCGGCCCATCGCCATCCTCCCGGAGCGCTCCACCCTGCTCATCGGTGGCGACGCGCGTCCGGAGCTGGTGGCACGGCTGACCGAGAGCGCAGAGCGGGAGTACGCGGCCGCGTCCCGATGCCTGACGCCCGCCCTGTACACGGTGGACGACGCAGGACGCGTGGTGCCCTACGTGCACCCCGGTCAGGACGTGCTGGCGAACCGGGTGCGGCTGGCCCACGTCCGCCTGGCGCTGGCGGAGTACAGCGCCCAGAAGGAGGAGCTCGACGCGCTCCATGCGGAACAGGAGGTGGACCTGTTCGTCGCCAGCTACAGCGCGACGGCGCGCAAGCGGGACGAGTTCCCCATCTCCTGGTGTGTCTGGTCGCACGACGTGGACGCCCTGCTGCCGGAGGCGGACATGGTCGCCGTGCGCCCCGCGGCGGAAGGTGATGAGTTCTTCACCGTGCCGTGGCGGGAGGTGCAGCGCATCGCGGGCCGTTGTCTCACGCCGGTGCCGGAGCTGTGGCCGCCGCGCTACCGCACCACGGAGCAGCCATCCCCGGAGATGGTGAAGCAACTTCGCGCCGCGCAGGTCACCTTCGAGAACTTCCAGGCGCCCTGAGACAGGAGGACGGCACGATGCTCGCTTGCGTGGACGTGGACTACCGCCCCGAACTCACCGTGGCCGCGTGCGTGCTGTTCCGAAATTGGGCGGATGCGAACGAAGCCTCGCACCTGGTGGAGCATGGGCCCGCCGCCGCGCCTTACGAGCCCGGGCAGTTCTACCGCCGCGAGTTGCCACACCTGCTCCGGGTGCTGGCGCGGGTGGAGGTGCCACTGGAGGCCATCATCGTGGATGGCTATGTGTGGCTCGGCGAGGACCGGCCGGGGCTGGGGGCGCACCTGTACGAAGCGCTCAACCGGGAGGTGCCCGTCATCGGCGTGGCGAAGACGGCCTACGTCACCACGGGGCCCTCGGTGCCCGTGCTGAGGGGGAAGAGCCTGCGGCCGCTGTTCGTCGGAGCGGCGGGTATGGACGCGGCCACAGCGGCGGAGCACATCCGGCGAATGCATGGGGCATCTCGCACGCCCACGATGTTGAACCGGGTGGACCGGCTCTGCCGCATGTCCTGAGCGGAGCGGCGAAGCCAAACCCCCGACATTTCCGAACAGCGACTGTCGCCTCTCCGCCCGGGGAGCGACCATCCTCCTGGAATCCTCGCGCCGGGAGGCTTACCTTTGACGGCGGATGGCCTCGCACCCGACCTCACAACTGGGCTTGTTCGACACGGCGGCGCCCGAGCGCGCGGACGTGGAGACGGAGCTGCGCGTGGGCACCGGAGTGCAGAGCCGGCTTACAGCGAGTGAGGAAGCGCTCTCGCTGGCGAAGGATCAGCGCGCGGCGCGTACCGCCCCGGAAAGCCGGCTCTCTGCGACTGAGGAAGCACTTCCATTCGCGGCGGTTCAGGGCGCGGACACCGAGTTGGAAAGCCGAATCCCTGCGCGGGAGGAGGCACTTCCGCTGGCGGCGCACCTGGCGAGGCGGTTGTCTTCGATTCTCGGCGTGCCGGTCCATCTGCGGCTCACGGACAACCGAGCCACGCTGGTGAGCTTCCGTCGGGGAAAAGAAGGCCTGCGGCTGCGCGTGCATCACCTCTTCCTGGGAGCACCGGACGCGGTGGTGCAAGCCATGGCGGCGTATGCGGGCCGGACGGATGCACAGGCGGGCGAGGTGCTGGAGTCCTACGCGCACGCGCACAGCGAACGGGTCCGTCGGGAGCGACGTCCAGGAAAGCCGCTGCGCACGCGGGGCCGTTGCTTCGACCTGCGAGCCGTCTTCGCCCGGCTCAACGCGAACTGGTTCGACGGCCAAGTGCAGGTGGACGTGGGGTGGGCGCGCAAGCCGGCCGGCACGAAGCGGCGCAGCATCCACGTGGGCGGCTATGACGCGCGGCTGCGGGAGATTCGAATCCATCCAGCGCTGGACCGGCCGCATGTGCCCGCGTTCGTGGTGGACTACCTCGTCTTCCACGCGATGTTGCACGCGGACCTCGACGACGGCACTAGCAACGAAGGGCGCTGCGCACCCAACCACACGCCGGCCTTCCGTGAGCGCGAAGCCTTGTTTCCGTTACGGGACTCGGCCCAGCGCTGGCTGAGTGACCACCACGCGTCCCTGCTTCGCGGCTGAAAAAGCATGGCGGCCCGACCAGGCGCCGCTCTTCCTCGACGGACAGACTCAGCCACCTGTCCTGTCCACCCCGTAGACCATGAGGACATCCGCCATCCGCGCGGGGAACAGCCGTCACGCAGGCATCTCAAGCAGCCCGTTCCGTCCAGTTAATGGGAGAGGCATGGGGATTCGGTAGCGCGCGGCACCCCCTCGCTCGCGGCCCCGACAGTCCAAATCTCTCGCAAGGCGAATCCCAAACGCCAATTTCAGGGATCTTTACAAAACCACAACACACACACTCCAAACGGCAACAAAACCACCCAACCAAAGCCCTCCCTCAATCCAACACTAGACTATCCAAAACCACCAACGTACAAGGCCAACAACCAAGCCAACACCAGCCTTTCTGCCCGCTGGCACGGCCAACTCTGTCTATTCGTCAATATCCCACACACGGAGAAGCGCTCGTGAGAATCGCCTCTTTCCTCTCAATCTTTCCGCAGTGGCTCATCTTGAGCCTGAGCCTACTCGGAACCCAAGCCTTCGCACAGTATGTCCCTGGACCGGATGGCGTCATCCTTTTGGGCATAGGCACCGCGAACCGCTACCTGGTGGCAGGGGGTGCGAGGTTCTTCATTCCTCCCGCGCAGCACAGCCTGTTCCCTGGCACCCTTGTGGCGCTCGACCAGTCCACCATCGACTCGTATACGCAGATTCCTCGAGACGGCACGCTCTTCCGCCAGTACGGCACATCCGCGACCTATGTCATGGCGGGACAAATGCATTGGCTGATTCCGTCTCTCGAAGAACTGGACCACTGGGACGACTGGAAGACGATTCATGTCATCCCGAACAGCAACTGGGGCGACCCTATCTACTTCCTCAACTACTCCAACACCATCTTGGTCCGAGAGCGATCAACGAGCCAAATCTATCTTTGGATTGCTGGCGCCAAGTTCCCGCTCACAGATCCTGCCGACATCGCGTACTACGGAGGGAGCACCAACGTGAAGACCATCCCGCTCGGTTCAATGGCAGGCATGACGAGCGAACCGTGGTGCGGAACAGTCCTCCGAGAGCGCTCCAGCACAACTGCATATGCGCTCGGCTATCACATGGGCGACAATCCGCTGATCATGAGGAAAGCCGTCACGACCGCACCAGCGGGAGGAGTGGTTCCAGACGGAGTGCTCTCTTCGTACCCTCCCATCCCTGGGGTCGCCTGCATCTGGTAGCAATGCCTCCGTGGCACCTCACATCAACTGAGGCACGGCCATTCCGGCGCCTATCTATCTAAACGATGGGGCAGGCTCGCCTACGAGCCTGCCTACTCCTCGGATTGGAAGAACCTCACAGCAGCGCCGACGCCATTTCGCGCGACAGCGGCTCCGCGACAGCCTTGCTGCGGCATGCAGGTGACTTCCCTTAACACCTGTTTTCCCTGGGATTTGGATTGGCTGCATATCTGACGTCCCCCGCGCGCCGGGACAGTAGCGGGCGCATGCCCTATCGATGCATGCTCGGGGGAATGCGTTACTTCAGCGTGGAAGAAGCCAATCGGCTGGTGCCGCTGTTGAACCGCACCTTCGAGCGGGTCCGCCCATGGGTGGAGCGTGCCCAGCAGCTCGCGGACGAGCTGGGCGCCGCGCCCAGCCCCAACGACCCGAGCCTGGCCTCCCTGCGCGACGAGCGCGACGCCCTCCTCGAGCGCATCCGCGGCGAGCTCCTCCAGCTCCAGGAGATGGGCCTCGAAATCAAGGGCGCGGACGGCCTCGTGGACTTCCGCGCGAACCGGGGCGGCGAGCAGGTCTACCTGTGCTGGCGCTTCGGAGACCCCGCCGTCTCCCACTGGCACGCCCTGCTCGACGGCTTCGCGGGACGGCGTCCCATCGAAAGCCCGGACGACTTCGCCCCCACGTACCTCAGCTAGCCGCCCCGCCACCGAAGCTCTTCTGCAACAGCGACATCTTGTTCCGCGCCGACAACAACTGCTGACGCAGTGAGTCCGCCTGCCGTGCCACGTCGAGGAACGCCTGTTCCTCCGCGGCCTGCGCCAGCGAATGGGCCTCGTCCGCGACCAGAGACATCCGCTCCTGGAGCGCCTGGAAGGTCCCCGCCAGCGCGGCGTTCTCCTCCGGCGTCTTCGCCGCCTGCCGCTGCTGCGCGAACTGCTGCATCTGCACGTTCAGCTCGCCCGCGTTCTGTCCCAGGGCGCCGTAGCGCACGAGCAGGTCCTTGAAGACCTCGGTGCGCCGCTGGAGCTCCTGCGCACGCAGGTGGATGGCCTCGGCTTGAGCCTGCTGCCGATCTCTCACCTTCGAGATGGCCCCCACCAGCGCCGTCACCCGCCCCCGGAGCTGCTCGTCCAGGTCTGCCAGCCCCTGCAGCATCGCCGACGCGCGCTCCAGGTGCTTCTCGGATTGAAGTGGCGCCTTCTCGAGCTGCTCGGCCTGGGACTCGAAGCGCGCCAACTCCGCGTCGAGTGCCCGGGCGGCAACCACCAGCTCGGAGTCCTGAAGCTTGTCACGCTTGCTCATCGTGGGCGGGACCATGGCATTTCCCAAGAGACGGCGCCGCACCCAAGCAGGCACCCCAGGTCGCCTGCTGGCCTAGCCGCCCGGCAACCCCTGGCCGTGAGGCTCGATGCGCCCACGGTGTGCTCGCCAGCGGCGTCCGTCATCCCCAACTTCCGGACATCTGACGTCACGAGGTGCACACATGCCCATGGGTTTCTCACGCTCCGTGCTCGTTACCGGCGCCACTGGCCAGCAGGGGGGTGCCGTCGCACGGAAGCTCTTGCAGCGCGGCCACCGCGTCACCGCCTTCATCCACCACCCGGACTCCCCCACCGCCCGCGAGCTCGAGTCGCTCGGCGCCGAGCTGGTCGTCGGGGACTACGACGACCTGGACTCCATCGCCCAGGCGGCCCAGGACATGGACACCATGTTCGCCACCGCCACGCCCTTTGGCCCGGGCGGCGTGCAGGCGGAGGTCCGCCACGGGAAGAACCTGGCGGACGCGGCCCGGCTCGCGCGCGTACAGCACTACGTCTACTCGTCGGTGGCCGGAGCGGACCGCCTGACGGGCATCCCCCACTTCGACAGCAAGCACCGCATCGAGATGCACGTGCGCGGCAGCGGCCTGCCCTACACCATCCTCGGGCCCACCTTCTTCATGGAGAACTTCACCAGCGGCATGTTCGAAGAGGGGCTGAAGGCGGGCGTGCTCGCCATGGGCCTGTCGCCCACGCGTGGCCTGCAGATGGTGGCCCTGGAGGACCTCGCGGCCTTCTCCGTCCGCGTCATGGAGGAGCCGGAGCGCTTCGAGGAACAACGCATCGAGGTGGCCTCCGACGAGGTGACGGGCCAGCAGGCCGCCGGGCTGCTGTCCATGGTGAGCGGCCACCGCATCCACTACGAGCAGCTTCCCCTGGACTACATCCGCGAGCGCAGCGAGGACCTGGCCGCCATGTACGAGTGGCTGGACCGCAAGGGCTACCAGGCGGACATCCTCACGCTGCGGCACCGCTTCCCGGAGGTCCGCTGGCACACCTTCGAGGACTGGGCGCGCGGACAGGACTGGAGCGCGCTGACTTCTCCCGCGTGGCCCCATGCCGCCGCGGAGCCCGTATCCCCATGAGCCCCCAAGGCCCGGCGCGGCGGGCTGTCCTTCAGTGAAGCGTCGGCGAGACGTCCCGCATGGACGTGCGGGGGAAGCCTTCCAACAGCGACGCCTCGTCGGACACACCCAGTTCGCGCCGCAGCGTCGGGCCGTCCATGGGCAGACCGAAGAGCGCCGCCGTGGGCACCCAGTCCAGGGCCGCGGCCACCAGGGGCCCCAGGCCCACGAGCGCCACCGCCGCGCCTCGCGACGTCCCTGTCGCCAGTCCGCCCACCACCATCCCAGCGCCCGTCACGATGCGGAGCCACCGCCCCGGCCGCGACGCCAAGAAACCAACGACCATGTGCACCTCCCAGGGGCGAAGATGGCCACGTCCTGGCGGGCGGCCACCCGGGCCAAAGCCCCGCACGGGTGGAACGCCGGGCAGCCAGGCAGCCCCCCACAGGCGCCCTGACCGGGCGCCTGCTCGCCGTGCATCTCACGCGGGCTTCATCGGTGCGGCGCCCCGCCTGTCCGCTGCCGGCTTGCGGGGTGAAAGCCAGCTTTCGCGCACGGGGCTCCACGGACCGCCCTGGGGGAGGCAACCATGTTCAGTCGTTCGGAAATCCACAAGGGGATGAAGGTGCGCGGCAACGACGGGCACGTTCTCGGACGCATCATCGAGATGAAGGGGGATGAGCTCATCGTGGAGAAGGGCCTCATCCGCCGGCAGGACTTCGCGGTGGCCCTGGCGGACGTGCGTGAAGTCGTGGGCGGAGAAGTCGTGCTCAACCACGGGCGGGACAGCCTCTTCTCCGCGCCCCGGGAAGTCCCGCCCACGAAGCACTGACGGCTCAGACGCCGCGGCTCGCGTCCGGCGCGCCCTCCGGGGCAGCGGTGGCCTCCGGTGCACCGTCACCGCGCCATCCGGCACGCGCCTCCGCCTCGCGGGCCGCGCGTCGCCCCGCGGCCACGTCCACCCGGGACAGCACCGCCGCGCCCGACACGAAGAAGAAGAGCAGGGACAGCACCGCCTGCCGGCTGGAGCCCGTCAGCTCCACCGTGGCCGCGAACACCAGCGGGCCCGCCACCGCGGTGACCTTCTCGAAGACGCTGAAGAGGCCGAAGAACTCCGCCGCCCTGTCCCGGGGCACCATCTGCGCGAAGAGCGAACGGCTCAAGGCCTGACTGCCGCCCTGCACCATGCCCACCAGCAACGCGAGCGCGAAGAAGTGCACCGGCGTGCGCATGAAGTAGCCCAGGAACGTCACCCCCATGTACACCGACAGGGCGAACATCAGCGCGCGCTTCACCCCCACCCGCCCCGCGGCCCGGCCGAACAACACCGCGCACGGCACGCCCACCACCTGCGTCAGCAGCAACGCACCAATCAGCGCGCCCCGGCCAATGCCCAGCTCCGTCCCGTACAGCGTGGACAAGCGGATGATGGTGCCGATGCCGTCGCTGTAGAGCAGATAGGCCACCAGCAACAGGAAGGCCTGACGGTGCTGGCGCAGCCCGCCCAGCGTGCCCGCCAACTGCGTGAAGATGCCGCGCAGGGACAGCGGGGGGCGTTGGATGGACACGTCCGGTTTCGGCTCGGGGATGCACCGGAAGAGGGGCACCGAGAAAATGGCCCACCACACCGCCACGGAGGCGAAGGCCACGCGCGAGGCGGCCCCTGCGTCCGCCAATCCGAACCACTGGGGCTTCATCAGCAGCACCAGTTGCGCGGCCAGCAGCAGGCCGCCGCCCAGGTAGCCCAGCGCGTAGCCCGCGGTGGACACACGGTCCAGTTCGTCATCCCGGGCGATGTGCCGCAAGAGCGCGTCCGCGAACACGATGCTGCCCGTCACGCCCACGTTGCCCAGACCGAAGAGCAGCAGGCCCCATTCCCAGTCACCCGGGCCCACCGTGGCCAGCGCCAGCGTGGACACGATGCCCAGACCCGCGAAGATGCCCAGCATGTGCTTGATGCGTCCGGCCCGGTCGCTCAGCGCGCCCAGGACCGGTGACAACACCGCCACCACGCTCAGCGCCACCGCGGTGGCGGTGGCGAAGCGGCTGGTGGCCACCTCGCGCGGAAGTCCCTCCGCCGCCACGGAGGCGTAGTAGAGCGGGAACACCACCGTGACGACGGTGGTGATGAAGGCCGAGTTCGCCCAGTCGTACATCGCCCAAGCGCGCAGCGCGGGCCGCGTCAGGCCGATGCGCGACAGGAGCCCCCGCACCCTGTGCCTCATGCGTCGAAGTCCACCCCGCTCACGGCGTCATCGCCCTGGGCCGACTGGTAGACGTGCCAGGCCGCCGCCAGGTCCTGGAAGGGCAGTCCCACCGCCGCGAAGACGGTGACGTCCTCCTCGGACGTGCGCCCGGACTTCAGTCCGGCCAGCACCTCGCCCAGCTCCGCGTGGATGGCGTCCTCACCCAGCCCCACCGCGCCCGCGGCGCCGGTGGACACCGACAGGCCCCGGTGGTCGACGACGAACCGGGACTGACGAAGCAGCTCCGCGGACAGCTCGGCCTTGCCCGGCTCGTCCGCGCCCAGCGCGATGATGTGCGTGCCCGGCCGCACCATGCCGGGGTGCAGGAAGGGGTGACGGCTCCACGTCGCCGTCACGATGATGTCCGCGTCGGAGACGGCCTCCTCCATGGACTCCGCCATCCGCACCGGCAGGTTCAACTCCTGGTACATGCGCGTGGCGAAGGCGAGCGAGCGCTCCGGCGCCGTGTCGAACACCCGTACGTGCGTCAGCGAGCGCACCAGCCGCAACGACTTGAGCTGCAGCACCGCCTGCCGGCCCGCGCCGATGAGCGCCACCCGGCCCGCGTCCGGCCGCGCCAGCACGTCCGCCGACAGCGCGCCCACCACGCCCGTGCGCACCGCCGTCAGGTGGCCGGCGTCCATCACCGCCATCATCTCGCCGGTAGCGACGTCGTGCAGATGCAGCACGCCTCGAATCGCCGGCGACTGGCCGGGGAACTTCGCGTGCACCTTCACGGAGTAGGCGGGGATGGAGGGCAGGCTGCCAGGGAACAGCACCAGGGCGGTGCCCTCGGCATGGAGAGGGGCCCGAGCGCGCTGCGGTGCCACGGTGCGTGCCAGGGCGTCGGTGCGGAAGGCGTCTCGCATGTCCTCCAGCAGGAGAGGAGCCTGCAGGTTGCGGGAGACGTCGGAGCGGGTCAGCAGGAGCGTGCGCATCTTGCAGACACCCTAACCGAGCCCGTGCGGGCCCACAGCTCCCCAGCACACGGACACGGTGGCAAGCGCCCGAAGTTGGACGTCCGAGCGGACAGTGCGCCGCCGTGCCGCCCGGGGTGGCGTCCACCGGGCCCGCCTCCAGCGACGGTGGGACGAGGCACGCAGGCGCCATCATCCCCAGAATGGAAGTGAACGGCGGGGTGGGCGGCCCCAGGGCCTCGGGAGGCCGGTGATGCTGGAGACAGAGTCACGCACAGCGGGTGACAAGGAGGCCTCCGGGGCTCGGACGCTCAAGACGGCGGAGTTCCTGCGCGCCCACCAGGAGGAGGTGCTGGAGGACTGGCAGCGGGCCATGCGAGCGTTTCACGTGGGACACGCGGCGCAGCCTTCGTGGCTGCTGGACCACATGCCCCAGTTGCTCAACATGGTCGCGGACCTCATCGACCACGGCCCGGACGAAATCCTCACCACGGTGCCGGACGAGCACGCGATGTCCCGGCTGGACGCCGGCTTCGACCTGGGCCAGGTGGCGTCCGAGTACGCGCTCCTGCGCAAGTGCATCCTCCACAGGATGGAAGCCGAAGCGGCCTACCCCGCGCCGGGCGAGCTGGAGCGGATGGAGGACGCGCTGGACCGGATTGTCACCCGGACGGTGACGTCCTTCTCCCAGGGGCGGCAGCGCATCCTCCAGGCCCTGGACCGGATGACGCAGGCCACGCTGGACAGCCCCTCCATGGCCAGCCTCCCCTCGCGGCTGCTCACCGTCCTGGTGGAGTCCGCGCTCTCGGTCGACTCGGCGGCGTTCGTGCTGGTGGAAGGCGACGCGCTGGTGGTGCGCGCCGCGGTGGGCCTGGGCGCGGACGAGGCGCTCGGCCTGTCGCTGGGGCGGGAGGAAGGATTCGTGGGCGAGGTGCTCCGCCAGCGTCAGCCCCTGACGCTGCGCTCAGCGTCCACGGACCCTCGCGTGGCGCTGCCCACGTTGAAGCAGGAAGGGCTGCGCGCCGTGTACGGCGTGCCCCTGCTGGATGGCGACCAGCTCCTGGGCATGGCGTACATGTGCTCGCGCACCGCCTTCGTCTTCTCCGAGCCAGACGCCCTCTTGTTCCGGACCATGGCGCAGCGAGCCACCGCGCACCTGGTGCAGGCCCGGCTCCGGGCGCGCGAGCGCCAGGCCCACGCGGACGCCCAGCGCTCGCTGGCGCAACTGGACGCGCTGCTGGCCTCCACACCTCTGGGCATCGCCCAGTTGGACCGGGAGTTGCGCTTCGTGCGCATCAACCAGGCCCTGGCGGACATCGATGGCCACTCGCCGGAAGCCCACCTGGGCCGCCGCTTCCGGGAGATGGCCCCCGTGACGGCCGTGGGCACGTTCGAGCCCATGTTCCGCCGCACGATTGAGACAGGTGAACCCGTGGACGCCGTCGAGTTCACCATCCCTGGAGATGCCCGGACCTTCCAGGCCAGCTTCCACCCAATTCGCACGCCCGACCAAGGGGTGCTGGGCTTGAGCTGCACGGTGGTGGATGTCTCCCACCACAAGCGGGCCGAGGCCGTGCTCCAGCGGGCGGTGGACTTCCGGGAACAACTCATGGCGGTGTTGGGACACGACCTGCGCAACCCGCTCAACGCCATCAACGCCTCGGCCTTCCAGTTGACGCGGTCCGAGGACCTGACTCCACCCGAGCGTCGCGCCGTGGACCGCATCCGCAAGGCCACCGCGCGCATGGGGCGCATGATTACGGACATCCTCGACTTCGCCCGCACCCGCCTGGGCGGGGGGCTTCCCGTGGCCCGCCAGCCCATGGACTTCGCGGAGGTATGCCAGGCGACGCTGGAGGAGCTCCGGGTCAGCGCCCCGGAGCGCTCGCTGGTGTTCGAGGCGAGCGGAGACACCCGAGGGAACTGGGACCCGGACCGCGTGTCACAAGTGCTGGGCAACCTGGTGGCCAACGCCATCCAGCATGGCCAGGAAGACAGACCGGTGTGTGTCACGGTGCGCGGAGAGGCGGATGAGGTGGTGCTGACGGTCCACAACACCGGCGAGCCGATTGCGGCCGAGCTGATGCCGCGCCTGTTCGACCCGTTCAAGAACATGCCCGCAACCGCGCCACCGCAGGACGTCGCGAGGAAGAAACGCAGCCTGGGCCTGGGCCTCTACATCGTCAGCCAGATTGTCGGCGCGCACGGGGGGCACGTGGAGGTCCGCTCCAACCGGGACCAGGGCACCACCTTCACCGTCCATTGGCCCCGCACCCTCACGACGCTCGGGGACGCGTGAAGCAGCGAGGCAGGCGGGACGGCCTGCCACCCGCTGCCCGCACGCCTGCCCCTTCTGGGGGTGAATCGCGCACGCCAGGCCGCTATGCATGGGGCATGTTCTTCAATCCGACCAAGAAGCTGAGGATTCCGACCCCGGAGGAAGCACTGCCGGGCCGCTCGGACGTGATGCCCGTCCCGGAGAAGCACGAGGTGCTGGGTACGCCCATCAAGGGCCCCGTGCCGGAAGGTCTGGAGGAGGTCTACTTTGGCCTGGGGTGTTTCTGGGGTGCGGAGCGGAAGTTCTACCAGACGCCTGGCGTGTACAGCACGGCGGTGGGGTACGCCGGAGGCCTGACGCCCAACCCCACCTACCGCGAGGTGTGCAGCGGTCTCACCGGACACAACGAGGTCGTCCGCGTCGTCTTCGACCCGAAGAAGGTGTCCTTCGAGCAGCTCCTGCGCATCTTCTGGGAGAGCCATGACCCGACGCAGGGCATGCGCCAAGGCAACGACGTGGGCACGCAGTACCGCTCCGGCATCTACTTCACCAACGAAGCCCAGCAGCGCGCCGCCGTGGCGAGCCGTGACGCGTACCAGAAGGCGCTGGCGGCCCGGGGCTTCGACGCCATCACCACCGAGCTGCTCCCCGCTCCGCCCTTCTATTTCGCCGAGGACTACCACCAGCAGTACCTGGAGAAGAACCCGGGCGGTTACTGCGGGCTGGGCGGCACCGGCGTGAGCTGCCCGGTGGGCGTGGGCGTCAACGCCTGAAGCCGGACGCCTGCGTTGGACGCAAACAAAGACAAACACACCAGCCTCGACTGGCTTCCGCGCCAGGCTCGGCTGACGCCCGCCTGAGAGCACGGCGGACCGGCCCTGATTCGAGGGCCGGCCCGGCCACCTGCCTCATGCCAGGTTGTGGAACACGCGCTGGACGTCGTCGTCCTGCTCCAGCGCGTCCACGAGCTCCAGCACCTCGGTGGCCTTGTCCTCGGGCAGCTCGATGGGATTCAGCGCCACGTATTCGGAGTCCGCCGAGACGGGCACCAGGCCCTTGGCCTCGATGGCGGCCTGGAGCTGGCCGAAGTCGGCGAAGGCGGAGCGGATGATGATCTGCTTCTCGCCCTTCTCTCCCACGCCCTCACCCATCTCCTGGAGGCCGTGGTCGATGAGCTCCAGCTCCAGCGAGTCCAGGTCCAACCCCTCCGGGTTCAACCGGAACACGCCCATGCGCTGGAACATGAAGGCCACGCTGCCCGTGGTGCCCAGGTTCCCGCTGTGCTTGTTGAAGTGCATGCGCACGTTGGCCACGGTGCGCACGACGTTGTCCGTCGCCGTCTCCACCAGCAGCGCGATGCCATGGGGCGCGTAGCCTTCGTAGAGAACGATTTCGTAGTCGGTCGCCGACTGGCCGCTCGCGCGCTTGATGGCCGCGTCGACCTTGTCCTTCGGCATGTTCGCGGCGCGGGCGTTCTGGAGCACCCGGCGCAGCGTGGAGTTCGAATCGGGATTGGGCCCACCCGCCTTCACCGCGATGGCGATGTCCTTGCTGATCCGCGTGAACACCTTCGCCATCTTGTTCCAGCGGGCCATCATCGTGGCCTTGCGTGTCTCGAAAATGCGTCCCATGGGAGGGATGTATAGGTCGGCCGCATTCCGCGTGGCTACTCCCTGTCGCCCCCCGGAGCGCGGATGTTGACCAGGACAGGCCGCACGGTCGCCGGCCTGTCCCCCCCCAATGCCCCGCGCGTCACACCTTCGCGGGCTTCTCCAGGACGAGCCCGAAGTGCGTGTAGCAGGTCGGGTGCAGGTCCATGATGTTCTCGAAGTGGAAGACGCGAGACTGAAGTCCCGCCGCATGCGCGGGCGCCAGGACGCGCTCCTTCAGGGTGACGGCGTCGTAGAAGCGGCCGTGCCGCTCTCCCCAGCGAGGGAAGAGGTGGATGATGGCCTCCGCGTCCCGGCGGATGTCGTAACCCCATGCGGGGTCACACATGGTGAAGGCGTACTCGCCCAGGTACAGCGGGACGATGCAGACCTTGCCGCCGGGCCGGAGCACGCGCCCCGCCTCCCGGATGAAGCCCGTGTCCGCGGTCCCCTCGAAGTGCTCGAAGGAGCAGTGCAGCGTCATCGCGTCCACGGAGCCGTCCTCGAGCGGAAGCTCCGCCGCGGAGCCGCCAATCTGGTGGCCGTGGATGCCCGGCGGGAAGACCAGGTCCTGCGCGTAGATGTTCCGCGTCCGCCCCAGCATCCGGACCACGTCCAGGTACGGGCTGCTCGGGGTGGAGGCGATGTCCACGTAGACGGCGTCCTCGCGCGCCACCAGCGGCTCAATCTGCTTCCAGGTGAAGTAGTACTGCGGCCGCTTCTCCCAATACGGTTGGAAGCCGCAGAAGTGCCGAATCACGGCGTTCTGCGCCTGGAGTCCGTCCCAGAAGCGCTCAAGCTCCGCCACATCGAAGCGGTAGGTCTCGACGGGGATGCCGGCCTGGCGCAGGGGCTCGGGCTGCTTGAGCTGAGGACCCGGGCCGTAACGTCCGAAGCCCGTCAGGCTGAGCAGCTTCGACAACGGCTCCGACGCCTTGTAGGCGGCGCGGTGCCGGACACTCTTCTTCACGCGGGTCAGCAGGTTCACGGAGATCCCCCGGGCGAACGCCCGAAACGAGTGGGGATTCTGGGAGAGGGCCCTGGATGCGTCAATGCGGCCCGAAGCCCGCCTTCCCTCCGTGCCAGCGAGCCTGCTCGCTAGCGGACCTGCTGCGTCGCGGGCACCGCGCGGGCCACTTCACCCGAGCCCACGCCGCTCGCCCGGGCACGCTCCAGGTGCGGGGCCAGCCGTCCAATGGCCATCAGCCCCGCCATGCGGAAGTCGGAGATGAACGACCAGAGCGGGTACTTGAACGATGCCGGCTTGTTCCGCTCGATGACGAAGTGGCTGAACCACGCGAAGCCGTAGGCGGCGACGAGCGCGGCCGGCACCAGCGCGGCGCGGCCCGTCGCGACGGCCGTCACGCCCAGCCCCAGCCCCAGAGAGGTGCCCGTGAAGTGAAGCCAGCGCGTAGACGGCAGCGCGTGCTCCCGCAGGTAGAACGGCCAGAACTCGGCATAGGTCTCGATGCGGTCGGACATGGTGGGAAGTTAGGGCCCCCCGGCGCCCTCCCGTCAACCCGGCTCGACGCAGAGCGTGTAGGCATGGACAGGCAAGGGTACTCCCCGCACGCCCACCAGCCGGGCAGGCCGTCCAGCATCGTTCATGTTTTCCAGTCCGGTGCCGCCCTCCCTGGCCCGGGCCTGCAGGACGCCTCCAGGTCATGAAAGACTCTGGAGCCATGACGGAGTGGATGCCCAAGCCGAACCCGGCGGTCGACCTGCGGACGCTGGCCCTCAGTCCAGAAGAGGGCTTCGTGCTCTCCCGCCTGGACGGCGCCACCCCGGCCCGGAACCTGCCCGCGCTGACGGGCCTGCCCCCCGAGCGGCTGCGGACCATCCTCTCCCGGCTCGTCACCCAGGGCGCGCTGCTGCCCACGCCCACCGCGAGCCCGGCGGCACCTGTCGCCACTCCACCTGTGGCCTTCGAGCCCCAGCGGCGGACGCCCCCCACGGACCCCGAGCCCGAAGCAGACCTCCCCGTGCTCGACCTGACGCCGCTGGACGCCGCGCCCGAAGCAGACCTCCCCGTGCTCGACCTGACACCGCTGGAGGCCGCGCCCGCGCCGGACGCCGAGCCGGCCTCCGAAGACGAGCCCGAAGCCGCCCTGGGCAACTACCGCCAGCTCTTCGAACTGCGGCTGCACCCGCTCCCCGAGGACCAGCGCATCGCCCATGCCCACGCGGCGGAGGACCCCATCCTCTCCGCGCTGTGCTTCGACCCGGTGCCCGCCGTCATCAAGGCCGTGCTGGAGAACGCGCGCACGGGCCTGCCCCATGCGCGGCTCGTGGCGCGCTACCACCGCAACCCCGTCGGCCTGGAGGCCCTGTGCGCCCGGGCGGCCTTCGCGGCGGACACCGGGGTGCGGCGCTGGCTCGTGCGCAACCCGCAGCTCCCCGCCAGCCTCTTCCGGCGGCTGTGGAGCGCACGCCGGCTCATGGAGCTGCACAAGGTGGGCAATGACCGCGACGTGCCGGAGTCCACGCGGCGCGCGGCGCGCGAGGTGCTCCGCCAGCGCTTCGCCAGCGGCCCCGCGGAGGAGAAGGTGGAGCTCATCCTCAACACGGAAGGCCGCGCCCTGGCGGCGCTCATCGGCCTGCCGGTGGATGGGAAGACAGCGTCGCTGCTGTGCGGACGCACCTACCGCTCGCCCATGCTCATCCAGAACATCGCCCGCTGGAGCGCGGCCCC
The DNA here is from genome assembly GCF_006547355.1 of Myxococcus sp. AB036A. Classification (NCBI taxonomy): domain Bacteria; kingdom Pseudomonadati; phylum Myxococcota; class Myxococcia; order Myxococcales; family Myxococcaceae; genus Myxococcus; species Myxococcus sp. AB036A. The sequence continues at coordinate 123,455 of NZ_VHLC01000001.1, forward strand.
GCCGGCCCTCATCGCGCACTTGCTGAAGCAGGAAGCGGTGCGGCGTCAGCCCCAGCTACGCATGCTGCTGGCCCGCCACCCCAACGCCCCAGCGGACGCGAAGCGCGGCGGCGCCTGAACCTCACGCGGACTTGCGCTTGCGAGCGGGCGAGGCGGGCTTCACGTCCACCCAGCGCTCCGCCCACCGCCCCAGCTCATCCACGACCTTCCACAGCGCCTGTCCCTTCTCCGTGAGCTGGTACGCCACGCGGATGGGAGGCCCCGCGTCCACGTGACGCGACACCACGCCCTCCGCCTCCAGTTCCTTGAGCCGCTCCGACAGGACGCGCTCGCTGATGCTGCCAATCTCGTCCGTCAGCTCGCCGAAGCGCCGGGGCCCCGCGAGCAGGATGCGCAGGATGAGGCCCGTCCAGCGCTTCCCCATCAGCTCGCTGGCCTTCTCGAACCGCGCACACCGTGTCAGCGGATGCTCCATTGGCGCCTCCTCCCCCGAATATAGCGAGCCGCCCCGCCACCGGCACGGAAGTCCCAAGCCACTTACTTTTTGGAAGTCACTTACAGATTAAAAGCGAACCCATTACCTGAAGAACCGTGGCGGCGGCCCATGAAGGTCACGCGCCGAATCACTCCAGGAAGGGACTCGCCCATGGCAACGCAGCAGGCTGGCCTCGACGCCAACGCCCTCAACCAGCTCTTTCTCGACGCCCGCACCCACAACGCGTGGCTCGACAAGCCGGTGGCGGACGACGTCCTCCAGCAGCTCTACGCGCTCACCCGGATGGCACCCACGGCGGCCAACTCACAGCCGGTGCGCATCGTCTTCGTGAAGAGCCGCGAGGCGAAGGAGCGGCTCAAGCCCACCCTGTCCCCGGGCAACGTGGACAAGACGATGAACGCGCCGGTGACGGCCATCATCGCGTACGACACCGCGTTCTACGAAAAGTTTCCCCAGCTCTTCCCCTCGCGCGACATGAAGGCGGGCTTCCTCGCCATGCCCGCGGAGGCCCGCGAGAAGACGGCCCACATGAACAGCTCGCTGCACATGGCGGGCTTCGACAACGCGAAGTTGGACGCGGCGTTCTTCCCGGAGGGGAAGTGGAAGTCCAACTTCCTCATCAACCTCGGCTACGGCGACGCGGAGAAGCTCTTCCCGCGCAACCCGCGCCTGGACTTCAGCGAGGCGTGCCGCATCGAGTAGCGGCCCACCCTCCCGCGAAACTCAGGCCCGCCGCGCCGTGAGGATGGGCTGATGGAAGCCCGTCTCCTCCGGCGTGTGCCAGCGCGTGTCCATCAGCCCCGCGCGCGTGAGCGCCCGCTCCAGGTCCACGCGCTGAAGCGCGCGGTACACGCCCGTGTGCTCGGTGGTGTGCCAGCCCTTGCCCTCGGGGCGGAGGATGAACTGGTGCACCGTGTACGTCCGTCCGTCCGCGGCCCAGTCCCAGACTTGGAAGAGGATGCGGCGGCCCTCGGGCGCTTCCAGCAGCCGCTCCGAGGTGAAGCGAGGCTGGCTCTGCACCAGCGCGTCGGCGTCGCGCACGCTCAGCACCACCAGCCCACCGGGAGCCAGCTTCGACGCCATGGCGCGCGCCGCCGCGTCCAGGTCCTCGTCCGTCAGCAGGTGCGTCACCGCATTGTCCAGCGCCAGCACCACCGGGAAGGTGCCCTCCACCTGCGCGTCCAGCGTGCGCATGTCCGCCACTCCCGTGGTGAGGTGCACGTTCATCGCGCGAGCCTCGCGCTCGGCACGCGCCACGGCGGCCGGGCTCAAGTCGGTGGCGTGGACGGTGTAGCCACGGCCCGCCAGTCCCAGCGCCTGGGTGCCGATGCCACACGCGCAGTCCAGCACCCGCCGGGGCGGCGGCGCCTCGCAGCGGCGCAGCAGCGCGTCCAGCATGGCGCCCTGCCGCTCCACCACCTGCGGCCAGTTGGCGAAGAGCAGGTGGTACTCCTCCGCCATGCCCTCGTAGAACCCCAGCGCCAGGTCGCTCGTGGACGGCGCGATGCCCAGAAACCGCCGTTCACTCACGAGCTGAAGGAGCGCCCCTCGAGCGCCTCAATCGCCGCGCGGAGCTCCGCCGGCACGGGGACCTTCTCGTGGGTGGCGTAGCGCAAGGTGACGATGACGCAGCTCCCCCGGGTGTAGAGGACGCCGTCGTCCTCTCCGGCCACCGCGTGCTCCAGGGTGATGGACGACGTGCCGATGCGGGTGGCGCGGCAACCGGCCACCAGGCGCGTGGGGAAGAGGATGGGACGCAGGTACTCCGCGTTGGTGGCCTTCAGGATGGGCCCCACGCCGTCGCGGTTCGTCCGCTCGTCCCCCGCGCCGGACGGCCCCGTCAGGCCGATGCGCGCGAAGTAGTGGATGCGGGCGGTCTCGAACCAGGTGAACGTGCGCGTGTTGTTGGCGTGGCCGAAGGCGTCCATCTCCCCCCAGTGAAGAGGGAAGGAGACGACCACCGGGAAATCCTTGAGCGGCGAATCCGGCATGTCCCCAGGGTGCCCCACCCGGCGGCCCCAGGGAACCGTGAACCGCGCCTGCCTGGCCTCCAGACGAGGGCCATGGCCGTGGTAATCCAGGACAGCCATGCGTTCACGATTCCACACGTCCTCGCCCGCGGCCCCCGGGCTCGGCTTCACCGTCCTTTCCGGCCTCTTCCTGGAGCAACCCGCTCATGGCCGCTGAGCGCGAGCCGCTGGAGCCGCTGAAGCCGCCACGAGAGGACATCCCCGCCGAGGACCTGCATCCCTACGCGTTGTCCCCGCGCGAGGGCCTGCCGGTGTCGGACCAGAGCATGGCGGCGCATCCCCGGAAGCGGGCGGACATGGTGCGCTGGCTTCATCCCGCGCAGTTGCTGCGCACGGGCCTGGACGCGGTGGTGGCGGCCGTCTTCGGCGCGCGCGCGGACCAACGGCTCATCGAAGCGGTGGTGCGGCCGCAGGTGCCCTACTTCGACTACTCGCAGGAGCCGATGCCGGAGGGCGGCTTCTGGCTGGACTATGTGTCGGACACCGGCGACGGCTGGAACTCCACCTACGCGGTGGCGCGGCTGCTGGCGCTGCCGGAGCTGACGCTGTCCGTGCAGGGCCAGCCCCATGCGGAGCCCCACGCCACACAGCGAGGACGGCTGCTCGTCCATGGCGGTGACGGCGTGTACCCCGGCGCCAGCCGCGAGGTGTACGACGAGCGGCTCGTCCAGCCCTATGAGGCGGCCATGCGGCGCTCGCATGCGCCCAGCCCGGACCTGTTCGTCATTCCGGGCAACCATGACTGGTACGACGGGCTCGGCGCCTTCCTGCGGCTGTTCTGCGCGAACCGGTGGATTGCTGGCCGGCGCACGCGGCAGAGCCGCAGCTACTTCGCGCTGAAGCTGCCCCAGCGCTGGTGGCTCATCGGCACGGACGTGCAGCTCAACAGCGACATCGACGTGCCGCAGGTGGAGTACTTCCGCGAAGTGGCCAGCCACATGGGCCCCGACGACCGCATCATCCTCTGCAACGCAGAGCCCGCGTGGATTCTGGCCGCCACCGAGCGGCGCAAGGGCAGCTACCTGGAGAACAACCTGGAGTACCTCCAGGAGAAGGTGTTCGGCCGGCGCATCAACGTCTTCCTCGCCGGGGACCTGCACCACTACCGGCGGCACGAGGACGCCGGCGGGCGGCAGAAAATCACCGCGGGCGGTGGCGGGGCCTTCCTCCACCCCACGCACGCGCCCTCCGCCCACGTCCTGCGGGACGGCTACACATTGCAGAAGAGCTTCCCGGACGAGCGGACGTCCCGGAAGCTGGCCCGGCAGAACCTGCTCCTCATCCGCCACAGTCCGCTGTTCGGGTTGATGACCGGCATGCTGTACCTGCTGCTGGCGCTGGCGGCCTACGCGGAGGTGGGCTCGTTCGGAATATCGCAGCTTTCAGACGTCATCCTGGCGGTGGCCAACAGCATGGTGGCCCGGCCGTGGACGCTGGTGCTGGGCATGGCCACCATCGGCGGGCTCATCGGGCTGGCCGACTCGGCCTTCGGCAAGTGGCGCACGCTGGCGGGCACGCTCCACGGGCTTGGACACATCGCCGCGGCCTTTTTCGTGGCCTGGGGCGCTACCTACTTCACGGTGAGCGGCCTGGGCGTGTGCCCCGAGCTCGCCGCGGACGGCATCCACTGCGATGCGGGCTGGTGGCACCTGGCGGGCAAGTTCCTGCTGTCCTCGGGCTTCACCTTCCTAGGCGGCTTCCTGGTGGGCCCCTTCGTCATGGGCCTGTACTTGTGGCTGAGCGTGAATCGCTTCGGTGCGCACTCCAACGAGGCCTTCATCTCGCTGGCGCTTCCGGACTGGAAGAACTTCCTCCGCATGCGCATCGGTGAAGACGGACGGCTCACCGTCTTCCCGGTGGGCATCGAGCGTGTGCCCCGCAAGTGGAAGGAGACCCACGCCGGTCCCTACGCGCCCGCGTTCGACCCGGATGACCCGAAGGCCACCGCGCCCGTACTCATCGAACCCCCCATCCGCGTGTGATAACCGTCCGACCAACGACGTGCCGTGAGGGATTGTCGGGGTGGCGGTCGTGGCGATGACGCCGGATTGAGGTGGGAGCGCCACGTCCGCCAAGCCAATCAACGACGCGGGCTGAAGCGGTGGTGCGCCGCTCCAGCCCGCGCTCCGTCATCCGCGCACGCGGAGGACGACTCGCCCAGAATCAGTGGCTGGGCACGTAGCCGCTGATGGTCTCCAAGCCGGGAATCCAGAGGTTCTGGGACGCCGCGCTGAAGACAAAGGGCGCCGTGCCTGGGCTGCCGTAGCGAATCTCAGTCTCACCGGTCGGGGTGTAGTAGCGGAAGAGGTCCGTGCGACCGTCGCCGTTGAAGTCACCAGGCGCGAACTTCAGATTCGCAACCCACGTCTCCAAGGTCGAAGCACTGAAATGCAGCGGCCCCATGCCGGCAACACCGAAGCGGGTCTCCACCTCGCCAGTGGACGTGTTGTACCGGAAGATGTCCGTGTACCCATCCCCGTTGAAGTCACCAGGCACCATGGTCAGATTGGCAATCCACGTGTTCTGCGACGACGCACTGAAGAGCAGAGCCCCTGAGCCAGTGGTGCCGTAGCGAATCTCCACCTCGCCCGTAGGCATGTAGTAGCGGAAGATGTCCGTATAGCCATCCCCGTTGAAGTCGCCGGCCACCAGATTCAGATTCGAAACCCAGGTCTCCTGCGAGGTGGCACTGAAGCTCAGTGCGCCCATTCCAGAGTTGCCGTAGCGAATCTCCACCTCGCCCGTAGGCATGTAGTAGCGGAAGATGTCCGTATAGCCATCCCCGTTGAAGTCGCCGGGAATCATCTTCAGGCTTCCAACCCACGTCTGCTGTGACGAAGGACTGAAGAGCAGCTCGGTCATGATGGCCGACCCGTAGCGGATCTCCACTTCGCCCGTGCTCGGGCGGTACCGGAAGATGTCCGTGAAGCCATCCCCGTTGAAGTCGCCAGGAATCAGTTCCAGTCCAGGAATCCACGTCACCTGGGATAGAGAACTGAAGAGGAACTCGTCCATTTCGGGCCGACCGTAGCGAATCTCCACCTCACCGGTGCTGGTGTTGTAGCGGAAGATGTCCGTGTTGCCATCTCCGTTGAAGTCGCCGGGGATCATCTTCAGATTTGCAATCCATGTCTTCTGGGACGGGGCACTGAAAAGGAGTTCCCCCGTACCAGCATTGCCGTACCGAGTTTCCACCTGACCGGTACCGGTATCGTATCGGAAGATATCTGCGTAGGCGTCACCATTGAAATCCGCACCAAGCACCTGGGAAGGTCCGTAAACACTGCGGGCGCCGATTCGGTCGAGCAATGAAAGGCGGGAGTAGGTCGACAAACCGCCACATTGCGGATAGTTCATCACCGACTCCGAATCATACGCAGTCAAACCCTCCCAGAGTTCACTCTCAGAACAATCCGGATCCGAAGAAGAAATGCGAAGATGCTCATGTGGAAAACCAAGAATATGCCCCACCTCGTGCGTAAGCACCTTGGCGACGAGAGCATAATCATAGATCACATAGCGCCTATTCAACTCGACGCGCCGATCAGACCGCTCAAAGTCCGGGTAAAATGCCATCGCCACAACCCTGGAGTAACCAGACGGAAGAGCAGGTCCGCCTGGCTCCACGGGAATCCAGCACGCGAACGGATGCTCCTCGCAAAAATCAATGGGCTCCTTATTCATGAACACATCAAAAACAACATTCTCCTGCGTCGGCCCACAATCGCCATCATACTGACTCAGGTGAATGAACTTCACATCAGCAGCAGCCTCCCACTTGCGCATCGCAAGCCCCAGGTCATGAACCACCTGAGCGTAGTGGACTCCCAACGACGCACTATCCACGCAGTAGGTCAAGTGGCGCTTCTGAGCTGCACTCCAAACACTTCGCTGCCCACCAGAGATACGAACAGCTAGCGGGCTGCGCGTGACTCCGTGAGCCGACGCTTCAACGTGAGCATCGTAATAGCTCCGGAGTTCCTCCTGGCTCCTGAAAACTTCATCGCCATTCGCGATGTAGACGCCACGTGAAGGAGCGAAATAAGAGGACGCAAGAAACTCCTCCCACGTCGGAACCCTCACGGCCTCGTCCGCTTCACTCGAGGCCAGTTCCTGTGCCCCCTCACCACAGCCCAAGGAACCCGTCGCCAGCGCCGCCAAACATGACCAAACACCTACGATTCGTCTCACAGACCACTCCATTCGCGCAGCAGCGAACCAGCCGTCCCAAAACATGAAATAGCAGAACAAGCCACCAACTCAAGACTCCTCACCGCCCCTCAAGCCGAGCAGTCGATGAGGATGACCGTGTCTAACAAAGGGGTCTGACATCACTCAACACCCAAATCCACAACCAGAAAATCTGGCTTTCCCACAACAAGCGCCGCCAAAGCCTCACTTGGAAGAGCAGAGTGCATTAGCACTATTCACTCGCAGATACTGGAACCCGTTCGCGGACGTCGCCCCAAACCCGGCACTGCACGCGAAGCGGCGGCTTCATCGCGAAGGCAAGACCAAAACGGACGCCCAGGAGAGTCAGCGACGCCCCACATCCGAAGCCCATTTCGCCTCGGTCCAGAGTAGACAGGGCGCATGAGCGCCCCTGTCTTCATCTACCTGACCCCGCCCGACGGACTCGTCCCCCTGCTGACGCCGGCGCGGCTCGCGGCCTTCCGCGACTGGCTCTGGCGGGAGAACACGGAGCACCTGAACGCGGAGGACCTGGCCGACATTGAGTCGGACGAGGAGCTGATGGCCATCCTCGGGCTCGTGGACCACCTGCTCCAGCAGGGCGCCGAGTCCCTGCGCAAGCCCCCCGCCCGCTACGCGGACGCCATGCTGGACCTGCTCGATGAGCTGTCCGACTACTTCACCTGCGAGGAACTGGGCATTCCAGAGGGCATGGAGCTGGCGACGGACCTCAAGCCCACCGACAAGCAGGTCCGCGCCTCGGACGTCGTCATCGGAGAGAACTGTCCCGAGCGGACATTCGAGCTGTGGCGCCACCTCGTCTGGGGCCGGGCGCCGGACCGGACCGTGGCGGAGGGCATTGGCCTGCGACGCAACTTCCCCTCCATGGGCTACTGGACGGCCGCGGAGGTCCGGCACGTGCGAGACGACCTGCGCCAGCACCTGAGCGGGGCCCCTGACTACATGCCACTGAGCAACTGGGCCCGCTTCATGACGTCGCTCCGCCTGAAGCTGACACGGACCGGCCGGGCAGCAGCCCCCGCGCCGGCGATTGAGGCCATCTCCCGCGCCGTGGACCGGGCAGCCCGAGAAGGCGCGGGGCTGCTATTCGCGCGCTGAGCCCGACGTCAGGTCAGGCTGCGCGCCAGCGCCCCCAGCGTGGAGATGGCCGCCTCGATGCGCGGCGTCCACGGGTGGCCACAGTTCAGCCGGAAGCAGTGGCGATAGGAATCCATCCGCGCGGAGAAGATGGGCCCCGGGGCGATGCTGATGCCCGCCTCCAGGGCCTTCGCGCTCAACGCCAGCGAGTCCACCTGCCGCGGCAGCTCCACCCAGAGCAGCGCGCCGCCCGAGGGCCGCGTCACGCGCGTGCCTTCGGGGAAGAACTCCGCCACGGCCTCGGCCATGCGCTCCACCTGCGCGGCGAGCCGGCGGCGCAAGGAGCGCAGGTGCCTGTCATAGCCTCCATTCTGAAGGAAGCGCGCAATCGCATACTGGGGCACCGTGGCGGTCGTCACGGAGGTGGAGAACTTGAGCAGCTCCACCCGCTCCCGGAAGCGGCCCGGCGCCACGTAGCCCACGCGGAAGCCCGGCGCGAGTGTCTTCGAGAACGAGCTGCACAGCAGCACGTTGCCGCGCGTGTCGAATGCCTTGCATGCGCGCGGACGCTCAGCGCCGAAGTGCAGGTCTCCGTAGATGTCGTCCTCGATGAGCGGCACATCGTGAGCATCCAGCAGGTTCACCAGCCGCTGGCGCCGCACGTCGGGCATGCAACTGCCCACCGGGTTGCTGAAGCTGGGCACCGCCAGCACCGCGGCGATGCGCCGCCGCGTCAGCGCCGCCTCCAGCGCCTCCATCTGCATGCCGTTGCGCGGGCAGCAGGGAATCTCCAGCGCGCGCAGGCCCAGCGCTTCGATGGACTGCAGCGTTCCGTAGTACGCGGGAGATTCGATGGCGATGGTGTCTCCCGGGCGGGCCACCGCGAGCAGGCACAGGTGGATGGCCTCGGACGCGCCGAAGGTGGTGATGAAGTCGTCCGCGGCCAGCGAGCAGCCCCAGTCCATGGAGCGGCGCGCGAGCTGCTGGCGCAGCTCCGGACACCCGGGCAGCGCGTCGTACTGAATGCTCCGGTCGCGCGATTCGCGGCTGAGCGCGTTCAACTCGCGGTACAGCCTGCGGACGGGTAGCAGCTCCGGCGCGGGCGAGGCGGCGCCCAGCTTGACCATGCGGGCATCCCCCATGGACCGGTAGACGCTCGCGACGAGCCCGCTGACGGTGACAGCGGTGGCGCTGGACGCGGGCCGGGACACCTGGGGCTCCGCCAGCCGGGGCCGCTCACGGCGGCGCACGTAGTGGCCGGACTGGGGGCGCGTCTCGATGAGCCCCAGGGACTCCAGGTGCAGGTAGGCCTGGAGGACCGTGGAGATGCTCACCCGCTCGCGCAGGCTGAGCTGCCGCACGGATGGCAGCCTGTCTCCAGGCTGCAAGGTGCCCGCGGAGATGGCATCCGCGAGCCGCTCGGCCACCTGCTCGTAGAGCTTTGCTTTGTGTGCCACCGCGCCCATGGCTCCTCCCAAGGTGAGCCGCATCCACCACGGCCGGTATCGGAGACGAGAACGGGCCCGTTGCCCAGATACAGCTCCCGTCGACGGCGACCGGCACAGTTCGCTGAAGCAGAACTGTACTGGTCACAATCTCATCTGACTGAATCTGTTCCGCAAGCGCCCGGGGGCGCATGTTGGCGCCCTGGAGGACGCAGTGATGTGGGACTGGATGAGGACGGTGGTGAGCGAGCTGCGGTTCGACGCAGCGCCAGCGCGGAACGTGGGCCCGGTTCACCTGGCCCAGGGCGCCTTGTGGAGCGAGCGCACCCGGAGCGGACATCCCCTGACGCTGACATGTCGTGAAGGCATGCTGTGGCTCACCTGCGAGGGCGATGCGAAAGACTACGTGCTGCACCCCGGCGACACGCTGCGCCTGGAGCGCTCCGGGCACGTGGTGGTGCAGGCGCTGAAGCCCTCGCGCTTCTGCCTGATGCAGCGCACGCCGGTCCATACGCCGTGCACGCCTCCAGCGAGGAAGCATGAGGCGCCTGTCCGATAGTCGGTGCCCTGCCCTGCCTTGCTATCGTCCGCGCCATGCTCAGCTTCCCTGACTGTCGCCGCCTCGCCTCGGTCCTCACGCTCGTGTCTTCGCTCCTCACCGCACAGGCCGCGGAGGTCTCCCCGGCGGAACGGGTGGAGACCTCGCCGGGCCTGACACCGGATGCCGTGCGACGTGCCTTCGACAGCCAACGCCAGACGCTCGCGTCCTGCATGCGTCTGGTCTCCATCCAGCGCGGGAAGGACAAGGCCCCGCATTCGATTGAGTTCGTTCCCTGGAAGGCCGGACCCGACACGGATGATCGCATCCGGGTGCGATTCACCTTGGCGCCAGACGGCAAGGTCCAGAAAGAAGAAAGGCAGACGGAGGCATGGGGCGTGCGGTCGCTGTTCCTCGACCCAGGCTGCGTGGAAGAGCGGGTGAAGACCTGGTCCTTCCCAACCTTTCCAGGGAACTATGACGAGCGGGTGCAGGTGGAACTGTGGGCGCGGTTCCGGACCACGGAGGCGGAACGGACGGCGGCAGCCACCCGGTTGCGTGAATTCTACGGCGACTTCTGCAAGGCCCTCTCCGCGTTGAAAGTCACCCAGCAGCCTCAGGCAGGCGTGGAGTGGCGCGCCACCATCAAACGCTTCCTCGCCGAGCACGGCGCGCGCGTCGACCCACGCATCGGCACGGCCATGCAGGCGGTCGGAGACATCGCGGGCCACGACGTGCCAGGCGCCATCTCGATTTATGAGCACAGCATGGAAGAGTCGCTCGCCACGACCATTCCATGCCCGAAGCTCCGCGCCTGGGTGAAGGAGGGGTGAGCCCCGGGCCGGCCCCTCCTCGCCGGCCCACTCAGAGCACTTCGCGCAGGTTGCCCTCCACGATGCGCGTCAACTGCGTCACGCGCTTGTGGAGCCAGAACCCGAAGGGCTGGATGCGCTCGGCCTTCGTCATCCTGGGCAGCTTCTGGATGCTTTCATCGAAGCCGACCACGGCGTGTTCGCGCGCCGGGGACTTCGTGCGCAGGTCAAAGGCGAAGGACCTGCCGGTGTGCCAGCCGCCGTGGAATACGGTGAGGCGCTCCAACTCCGTGTTTCCAGTCGCTGCGACGAGGCCGTCGAGGTCATAGACGTCGTCGGCGATCTCCAGGCAGCTCCAGCCTCCGCCCGAAACGTTTCCGCACGGGAACGTGGACAGGCCATTGTCGACCACGTTGTCCACAATCCAGGTGATGGAGCCGTACACGCGCAGGAAGTAATCCCAGCTCGACTCTGTCTTCCTGGGCTTGAGCGCCTTCACGCCATTCCAACGTCCGATGCGGTGCTTGTAGACACGCTTGAAGAAGGACAGATTCTGGTCGAGCGAGCCCATGCGCTTGGGCTCCTTCTTCACGTCGAGGTGCTCCGCGACGAAGTGCGCCTTGGGGTAGCGCGCGTGGAGGTCCTTGAGCATGGCGATGGCGGTGTCGACTGCCGCGAACGCGTCCTGCGGCTTGGAGAAGGTGGGCGCCTTGGGAGCGGCGGGCTTCTTCGGCGCACCCTTCGGAGCCGCGGGCTCGGGGTTGGAATGGACAGCGTCCCGGAGCTCCACGTTGCGCAGGACGAAGCCAGCCTTCTCCTGGGCGCGGATGCGCTGCTCCGCCCGCTGGATGGCGGCCTCGCGGCTGCCGGCGGCCGTCTCCTTGCGATAGTTCTCGACGGTCCGATTCCCATCGACCCAGATGACCCATTGGGTCGAGGCACCCTTGCGATACTCCCGCACCGTGATGCGCTTCCGGTTCGCGTTCCAGGGCGTGCCATCACGGAAGCCCAGCTTCCGGTAGCGCGCCACCAGGGCCTCGACGTCCGACGCGTCGCAGAGGGAGACGAGGTGGGCGCCGTTCAGGGTGCCTCGGCGGACCACGGCCTTCTCTCCGCGCACCTCCACGTCGACGAAGAGCTGGGACAGCAGCTTGAAGAGCGTGAAGCGCTCCGTCACGGGAGCGGACACCTTCAGTGCCTTGGGCTCCGGCTTGTAGAGGGTCCCCGCGCTCCAGACTCGCAGCTCGCCTCCCGCCGAATAGAGCCAGACCTCATCCTTCACATCGAGCTGAGGCTCCGAGTACCAGATGGCGTCGCCGCCGTTGAGTTTCTGTAGGCGCTTCCAGTCGGACATGCGCCACCCTCTCGCATGAGGCTGTCGAGGGGTCAACGGAAGCACCGGCTCAACGGCCCGAGCCGCGCGCGCAGCCAGCCAGGACGTGCTCCGGCTCGCGACGGAGACGTCCTCCGCTGCCGGATTCACAACCCCAGCGCGCTCATGGGGATGCGGTACATGTCCCCCGTGCCACGGCCAATGCCCTGAACGGCGCTGTCATCCCGTGGCGCATCGAAACGTGCCCCCACGTCGCCCGTGAAGGGGCGCGTGCTGCTGAAGTAGAGCCACTTTCCGTCGGGGGAGACGCTGTGGTTGTAGTCGCTCGCGGGCGTGTTGATGCCCTCGCAGAGCCGGCGTGCAGGTGTCCATGCGCCATCCACCTTTCGGCTGAGGAACAAGTCGTATCCGCCCAGGCCGTCTTCCCGCCGCAGTGCACTGAAGATGAGGTAGCTCTCATCAGGAGCAATCCACGGCTCGAGCTCATGGGCCGACGAGTTGATGCCGGGCCCCAGGTTCTCTGGCGGCTGGTAGGCGCCGTCGACCCAGCGGGAGACCCAGAGGTCGCTGCCACCCCGTGTGCCGTCTCGCTCACCCCCGAAGTAGAGATTGCCATTGGCGGCCACGGCCGGTGACCACTCGTCGCGGTGCTTGTCGTTGACGGGGGCCGGAAGGCGTCGCGCGTCCTCCCATGCTCCGTCGGCGTCCAGCGACGCGGCCCAGATGTCATACGAGCTTCGGGGGCCTTGCTCCCCAGGCTCGGGGCGGTTGGAGATGAAGTACACCGTGCGCCCATCGGGCGAGAAGTGTGGGTCCGCGTTGCTCCACTCGGTGGCGAAGCGCGGGAGCACCGGACGGGACCAGTGCCCTTCTTCGGTCAACTGCGTTTCGTAGAGCGTATATTGTTGGAAACGGTCATCTGCCCTTCCAAAGAGCACGCGTCGCTGGTCTGGAGAGAAGGCCATGAAGAAGTCCCAGGCCCCGGTGGTGAAGAGCCCCGCGCCGTAGAGCTCGGGCGTGCAGGTGCCCCGGTGATTCTCCAGTGCCTCCGCAGGCCGTCCACCGTGTGCGCCACACCCCAGCTCCCAGAGCGTCATCATCAAGAGCACGCCTCGCATCGACGACATCCCCGCCATGTACGGCTCCTCCTGGACATTGCTTCAGCACCACGGCGGTCGGGATAGCATCGGCCCATGAGGCGAAACTTTGGGAATGTTGCGGTGCTTCCCGAGCGGGCCCCCGGCTATCACGCGCTCAGCGCGGGCGAGGCCTTCGACATCAGTGACTGTGTCTGTCGAGCAGGCACCCGCAGCCCCATCTTCAGCGGCGAGCACGCTCGGGTCTGCATCAGTGTCGTGCTGTCCGGCGTGTTCCATGTCCGGAGCCCCGAAGGGGCGGCGGTGGTGGGGCCGGGCGCGCTGCTGCTCGGGAACCCGTCGGCGCCCTATGAGTTCCGGCACGTCGATGATGGAGGAGACCGATCGCTCGTCATCGAGTGCTCCGACACGCTGCTGGACGATGCCCTCCGCTCGCTGGGGCGTTCCAATCGGGGAACGCGCCCCTTCGCGCGCGTCTGCGCTCCGGCGTCGCTCACGTCGGTGAACGCCGTCCTCCTGGCACGACAAGCACTCGAGAGTGGCCAGGTGGAGGACCTGCGAGAGGCGGCACTGGCGGTGGTGGACGCAGGGGTGACGCTGGGAAGCGACCCGACGGGCACACGGGTGGAGGTCTCCGACCAGCAGGCGCGCAGAGTGGCCCGGGTCCTGCGGTATCTCGAATCAAAGTTCATGGAGGACTGCTCGCTGGACACGCTCGCGGACATCGCGGGGCTCACGAGCTTTCACTTCCTGCGCATGTTCCGAGCCGTGACGGGACAGACACCCCGCCAGTTCGTCATCGCCACGCGACTGGGCATGGCGGCCACGGCGCTGCGCGGCAGCCGTGCGCGCATCACCGATGTCGCCCTGGATGCCGGCTTCGGGGACCTGTCCCACTTCACGACGAGCTTCACGCGCGCGTTTGGTCTCTCACCTCGCGCTTACCGCGCTCGCGCGCACAAACACGCCTGACCGCGGTGGCAGGCGCGGCTCGCGTTCCGCTATCGAACACCTGAGTCACTGCCTCAGGGCATCGCCAAGGCGGGATACCGCACGGTGCGGGAACTCGAAGCGCCAGATGGTGGCGCCGTTCGCCGCGAACTCCCCTTCGAGCCGGCGGAGCGCGCGCCAGAATGAAAGAACGATGTCTCGCGCCGGAGCTTCCATCCTGAAGCGTTCCGCTTCGGTGTCCTTCATGCTCGTCCGGTCCGGCAAGCGCACGAGCCGCAGGGCCGCCTGAATGCCAGGACCAGGTTCCAGGCGCAGTTCGTCTACTTCCGGTTCCCCATTCAACTGCGTCGCGCTCGGGAGCCCGCTCTCATAGAAGCCGAGAAGCGATTCCGCCAGGTGCCGAAGCGAGTCGAACGGCACATCGGAGAAGGTCGAGGAGACGTGCCGTCCCTGCACCTCGAACGAGAGCTCCAGCCACCCCTGCCCCCTACATGAGAACGCGACTTTCAATCCTTGCCCCATCGGGGGTGAGCCTACCGAAGCTGAACAGCCGCTACGAATTGGCTCGGCTCGCGTTCACCATGGGGGAACCTCTTTCGAAGTGAAACGCGCCGCCGCCCGCACTTGCCTGGATGGCAGCCGTGGGACGGACCTGTGCTTCCGCCGATCCCACCTGAATCCCCGCCCTCCCATTCACCCGAGCCAGAACGCATTCTCGAAGCCGGCTACGACTTTCCGAGGACCTCTCATGGCTCACGACCACCACCACCCCGCCCACCACATCGTTCCAGGGTTTGGCGCGGACCGCGCCGCTCACTACGACGCCCAGGCGTCCGTCGCGCTCGCGGGCACCCAGGCCCTGTATGAACTCGGCGTCAGCACGCTGACGGCCCAGCTCGATGGCCAGGACGCGGCCTCGCTGCTCTTCGTGGGAGTGGGCACGGGTGCTGAGTTGATGCCCTACACCCGCTTCGACGTCCCCGGCTGGCGCTTCACGGGCGTGGACCCCTCCGACGCCATGCTCGACGTCGCGCAAAAGCGCCTGGAGGCGGAGGGCCTCCTCTCACGCACGCACCTGCACCACGGCGAGCTCCACACGCTCCCGTCCGGCCCCCTCTTCGATGGCGCGCAGATGATGGGCGTCCTCCACCACGTGGAGGGTGAAGCAGCCCGCCTCGATTTGCTCCGGGAAGTCGCCCGTCGGCTCAAGCCTGGAGCCCCTCTCGTCGTGGGCTGCCGCATCGGCATGGACCCCGAGCTGTTGAACGTGGAGCTCCGGCGGTGGCGGGCCTATGGCACCCCACGGGAGGAACTGGAGCGCCGGCGCGAGCGCTTCATGACGCTGCGGCCCATCGAATCCGATGCCGCCCTGTTCGCGATGCTCGCCCATGCAGGACTGGTCGCGCCGAAGCCGATCTTCGTGTCGCTTCAGTTCAAGGTGTTCCTGGCGCGATACGCGCCCTGAGAGCGACCTCCGAACCCGGAGCGCACGGCCGGAAGAGTCCGGCCGCGCGCGTCCACGGGCTCACGCCACGGTGAGGATTTCCGCGCCCTGCTCGGTGACGAGCAGGGTGTGCTCGAACTGGGCGCTGCGGCTGCCGTCGGCGGTGACGGCGGTCCACTCATCATCCCAGGTGCGGTGACCCCAGCCGCCCAGGTTGATCATCGGCTCGACGGTGAAAATCATGCCGGGCTGCATGATGGTGTCGGCCTCGGCCTCGTAGTAGTGCGGCACCTGGAGCGAGGTGTGGAACGTCTCGCCAATGCCGTGGCCACAGTAGGCGCGCACCACGCTCATGCCGTGCTGGGTGGCGTGCGTCTCGATGGCGCGGCCGATGTCACTGATGGGCCGGCCCGGCTTCACCGCGGCAATGCCATGCTCCAGGCACTCGCGCGTCACGCGCACCAGCCGCTGGCTCTCCTCGTCCACGTTGCCCACGAAGTACGTCGCCGAGCAGTCACCGTGCACACCATCCAGGAAGATGGTGACGTCCAGGTTGACGATGTCGCCGTCCTCCAGCGGCCGGCTGTCCGGGATGCCGTGGCAGATGACCTCGTTGACGGACGTGCAGAGCGACTTCGGGTAGCGGTGGTAGTTGAGCGTGCTGGGGTACCCGCCCCGCTTGATGTACGCCTCGTGGGTAATCGCATCCAGCTCGTCCGTGGTGATGCCCGGACGCACGTGCGAAGCCACCTCCTGCAGCACCTCGGCGGCGGCCTTGCACGCCTTGCGCATGCGGGCGATGACGTCCGGCGTCTTGATGTCGGAGCCCGCGTCCTTGCGCGACGGACGGCCCGTCAGCGCGTAGTCCGGACGGGGAATGTGGAGCGGCACCTCGCGGCGCGGGCTGATGACGCCCGGACGGATGCCCTTGCGAAGCACGTCCGGGCCCTTCTTGCGCGCCTCGGCGGCATCCGCGCCGCGGTGGCACTTCTTGTACTTGCTGCCACTGCCACACCAGCAGGTGTCGTTGGGGCCCGGAAGCACGGCGGGCGGGGAACGGGGAACAGCGGTAGTCATGACTCACCTCCAGCGCGGAGCTGCTCGGGCTTACGGGCGCGCATCCAGCGCACCACCTGGGGACGAAGCCAAAGCCGGGGCCGCCCCGTGCCCAGGTCCAGGACGGGCCGGGGCATGTCGGGATAGCGGCGCAGGTAGGTGCTGACGCTGTTGGCGTGGCGCAGGCGCAGCAACCCGGCCACCGCCTGAGCGTCAATCAGGTCTTCGGTCTTCACCATGGGACACATTTCGGGCGTGTCTATACCCCTAGACATGCACCCATGCACGGCTTCTTTCCCACACGGGACGGCGGCACTGCTCGCCAGGCGACGCCGCCCGCCTGGACAGGGAGCGGGCCTTCAGCGCGCCAGGGCGGCACACGTCAGGCAGTGCCGGGCCTCTGGAACAGCGCGCAGCCGGTGCCGGCCAATGGCCCCGCCGCAGCGCGCGCACCGGCCGAACTCACCATGAGCGATGCGCGTCAGCGCCTCCTCGATGTCCCGCAGCTCCTGCGCCTCCGCCTGGGTGAAGGACAGGCCCTCCACCCCCAACGAGGCCCGAGCGCGCAGCCGGTGGCTGCGTTGCCGCAATGCTTCCTGGGCCTCCCGAGCCAGCAGCTCCATGTTCGTCTCCCACTGCGGCCACCCCGGCCACTCCGGACCCTCGGCCCAGCAGGAGATTATGCTTTCAGGAAGCGTGCCTTGCGGTGCGCGGCGCTACAGCCCTGAAAACGCGCAAGGCTTGCGCACCCCGGTCAGGGCCCTGCATCCGTTGCGGCGCACCGGCGTCACTCCGCTCGTGCCCGGGATGCGGCGTGTACCCGGGCGCGCTTCTCCACCGCGCGGAACGTGTCCTCCACGGCGTCCTTCTGTCCCATGCGCGCCAGGAAGCCAGGAATGGAGCCGGCCGGGTCCACGGTGAAGCGGTACACGGCATGGGACTTCCCTTCGCCTCGAGGCTCCACGCGCCAGCTTCCCTCGTTGAGCCGAATGCGAACGGTGCCGCGCCGCTGGGGAATGGCGTCCGGCGTCGCCTGCCAGCGCTGCGCGAACACACCCGAGCCGTCCTCCGCCAGCCTGGACTCCAACACCACGTTGCAGATGTAGTCGCGCGAGGACACCACCGGCAGGTCTAGCTTCGTGTACGTGAGCTGCCCCTCGTCCGGCAGGTCCTTCAGGATGCGGGACTCCTTCACATACGGCATCCAGTGCCGGTAGGCGTCCACGTCCCGCAGCACCGCCTGGACGTCCGCGGCGCTCGCGGCCAGCTCGCCCTCCGCCCACACGTCCTTGGCCTCGGAGCCCGGGCGCGCGCGGACCTTCACCACGTAAGGCTTCTCCGCCACCGTCTTCCACGCCTCTTCCGCGCGGGCTGCTCCGGCGGCGAGCCCCAGCACACAGGCGGACAGGACCGCACCACTCCACGACATCTTCATGCAAGCATCCTTCGCGGCTCGGGCCGGGTGTGACGTCACGTCAGCCTCCGACACCCAGGCGCGGCGGCGCATTCACGAATGCGCAACGGGCCCACGCAAGCACCGTCCCCGAGCCACCTTCCGAAGGTGGCCCGGGGCGGCAGCCCCCATGCCGCGCCCTACGGCACGCGGACGGCCCGCCCTCCGAACGCCGGGCTGGCCATGACATCCATTGCCAGACGGTCCGCGTAGGGGCGGCCCAGCCGGCCGTAGGCCTCGGCTTCCTGCTCGGTGAGGACCACGCGCACCGTGAACTGGGCGATGCCCCCCACCACCACATCGAGGAAGAGCGCCCCCTCCGCCGAGCGCACCAGCCGGTACATGAGGGGGCTCTGGATGAGGACCTGCTCCTCGCTCACGGAATCTCCGTCACCACCGCCTGGGAGACGGGCGCGTCGATGACCATCAGTTCCGGCACGCCGCCAGAGGTGTAGCCGCCGAACTTGAAGCAGTCCGTGTCCTCCTCGCTGGTGCACTTCCAGACGCCCGGGTCGCTGTCCACGGGCAGGCGCACGCACACGCCGGTGGCCGCCAGGTCCAGCGTCATCATCCGCAGCGGGCCTTCGAAGTTCTTCGCCGGCAGGCCCAGCGCCTGGCCAATCACCGCCGGGTCATGCGCGCCGTTCACCATCGACTTCTCGACGGCGGCCTGGATGGTCTCCGAAGGCGCGGCGAACAGATAGCAACCGCTGTCATTGCAGCGGCCAAAGTTCTGCGCGTTCGGCTTCACCACGAAGTTCTGGTACGCGGCGTCCGTCATCAGCCACGACACCTTCTTGCCAGGGAAGTTCTTCGCCAGGTGCTGCTCCACGCTCCACGGGCTGGCGCGCTCATCGGCCTCGCGGGAGATTTGCGCCTGCTGCGCATCACAAGCCTGCGGCTGCGTCGGGGTGGGGGTAACGCTGCCGCCACCCGTGTGCTTGCAGCCGGACAGCAGGAAGACACCAAGGAGCAGGCTCCGAATCGTCCACGTCATGGGCAGATCTCCAGATAGGGAAGGAGTGAAAGAGGTGGCGGAACCTACCTCCTGTCGGCCCATGGATAGTTGTCATTTCTGGATTTTATAATCTCCCCGGCCTGTCCCCCTCCGAGCGGTTATAGGGTGAGGCATGAGCCAGAACCTCTACGACATTCCCCTCAAGTCCATCGACGGTGCCCCGCAGTCTCTCGGCCAGTTCAAGGGCAAGGTCCTGCTGGTGGTCAACGTGGCCTCCAAGTGTGGCCTGACGCCGCAGTACGAAGGCCTGGAGAAGCTCTACGAGCGCAAGCGCGCCGAGGGCTTCGAGGTGCTGGGCTTCCCGGCCAACAACTTCCTGGGCCAGGAGCCGGGCAGCGAGGCGGAAATCAAGTCGTTCTGCACGCTGACCTACGACGTGAAGTTCCCGCTGTTCTCCAAGATTTCGGTGGTGGGCGCGGACAAGCACCCGCTCTACCACGCGCTGACGGGCGCCATCCCGGACGCCGTGGGCGAAGGCCCCATGCGCAGCCGGCTCCAGGGCTACGGCATCACCGCCAACCCCGTGCCGGAAGTGCAGTGGAACTTCGAGAAGTTCCTCGTCGGGCGTGACGGCCGCGTCGCCGCGCGTTTCGCGCCGGACGTCGCCGCGGACGATGCGCGTCTGCTGTCCGCCATCGACGCGGAGCTCGCGAAGCAGGCCTGACCCGGCCGGGGTGCCGCTGGACTTCTGCCGTCCAGCGGACGGGCCCTGACGAAAGCAGTGACTTTTCGCGCGCTCCGGGGCAAGCCAGGGGTGCCATGAGCACGTTCATTCCTGGTCCCCCGCCCGAGCGCGGACTGTTCTGCAACCGCACCCTCAACCTGCGCGCCATCAAGGCGGTGGGTTACGACATGGATTACACGCTCATCCACTACCATGTGGAGGCGTGGGAGCGCCGCGCCTACGAGCACATCCGCGACCGGCTCGTGGAGCAGGGCTGGCCGGTGGCGGACTTGTCGTTCGACCCCGAGCTGTCGATGCGCGGCCTCATCATCGACACGGAGAAGGGCAACCTCCTCAAGGCCAACCGCTTCGGCTTCGTGAAGAAGGCGCTGCACGGCACGCAGGCCATGAGCTTCGAGGCCCAGCGCGACGAATACGCGCGCACCATCATCGACCTGCATGAGCAGCGCTGGGTGTTCCTCAACACGCTCTTCTCGCTGTCGGAGGCGTGCATCTACGCGCAGCTCGTGGACCGGCTGGACGCCGGCCAGCTCCCGGGCCCCATGGGCTATTCGGACCTCTACGAGCACGTTCGGAAGAACCTGGACGCCACGCACATGCAGGGGCGGCTGAAGGCGGAAATCATCGCCGACCCGGAGCGCTACGTCATCGACGACCCGGAGACGCCGCTGGCGCTGCTGGACCAGCGCAACGCCGGCAAGAAGCTGCTGCTCATCACCAACAGCGAGTGGGCCTACACCGAGCCCATGATGCACTTCGCCTTCGACCGGCACCTGCCGGAAGGCATGACGTGGCGGCAGCTCTTCGACGTGGTGATTGTCTCCGCGCGCAAGCCGGAGTTCTTCACCACGCGCTCGTCGCTCTTCGAGGTGGTGGAGTCCAGCGGCGAGGCGCTGCTGCGTCCGCACACGGGCCCCTTCAAGCCGGGCACGCCGTACTTCGGCGGCAGCGCGGTGGAGCTGGAGCGCCACCTGGGCATGAGCGGTGACCAGATTCTCTACGTGGGCGACCACATGTTCGGCGACGTGCACGTGACGAAGAATGTGCTGCGCTGGCGCACGGCGCTCATCCTGCGCGAGCTGGAGGACGAGGTGCGCTCCATCGCCTCGTTCCGCGCCACGGAGACCCGGCTGGCCGAGCGCATGGTGGTGAAGGAGCGGCTGGAGGCGGAGAGCTGCCAGATTCGCCTGGAGCTCCAGCGGCGGCGCTTCCAGTACGGCCCGCGCACGGACACGCCGTCGGAGACGGAGCTGGTGGCGCGGCTGGCCACGCTGCGCACGGAGCTGGAGGCGCTGGACGCGGAGCTGGGGCCCCTGGCACGCGCGGCCACCGAGCTGTCCAACCCCATCTGGGGCCTGCTGACGCGCGCGGGCAATGACAAGAGCCACCTGGCCCGGCAGGTGGAGCGGTACGCGGACATCTACACGTCGCGCGTGTCCAACTTCCTGTTCGCCACGCCCTTCGTCTACCTGCGCAGCCCGCGCGGCAGCCTCCCGCATGATCCCAGCCTGCCCGGTGGCACGCCCGTCTTCGGCGCCGGCGAGGCCGGCGGCGGCATGTCCGGCACGGACGGCGGGGAGTAACCGGCCCCACCCTTGGGACTCGGCGGCACGGGGCCTCCCGGTGCCGCCGGCGTCCTACCAATTGGGGAGGATGTGTAGATCCTCGGATTCATTGAACTTTCGTTCAGTACCCCTCCGAGGAGCGGGCAGGCAGGCATCCCCCTCCACAGGGCATGTCAGACCACCCCGGTATGAGTGCTCTTGTGAGCCACTCGACCACGAACAGCTCTTCGACGCGCGTCCTCGAGCAGCGCAACCTGCTTGGGGGCATGGACCTGCTACCGGTGCTGGGCGGCAAGGGCCGCAAGCGCGCCCGGCGCTTCCACGTCGCCTCGGAGCGGCGGGTGGGGTTCGCCGCGGCGCTGGCGCTGGTGGTGGAGCATGGCAAGCAGAAGGCGAAGGAGACGGGCGTCACGTCCCTGAGCCGCTGCCCGCGCTGCGGCCACATGGGCCCCACGGCGCAGGACTTCGGCTACCGCACCATGCGCGGTGAGCGCCGGCCCCAGTCCTGGTGCCGCGGCTGCCGTGGCCTGCACCTGGAGCCCACGGAGACGACGCGGACCAGCAACACCGCCCCGCGCGGCGCGGACGGCTGGCTGTTCCCGCCCGAGAGCACCACCAGCACCCGCCCGCCCCGGCGTGGCAAAGGGTCGTCGACTCAGTCCCGCTGAGACACGGCCAGCCCCGACATGTCACGTCGGGGCTGACCGGAACCCGGGCTGAGCGTCGCGACTACGAACGCGCGTTCCCGGAACCGACGAGGGCCTTCGCGTGGTGCGCGAAGTGGTCCGCGAGGAACGTGGCGATGAAGTAGTAGCTGTGGTCGTACCCCGCGTGCCGCCGCAGCGTGAGCGGGTGGCCCGTGGCCTCGCAGGCGGCGGCCAGCAACTCCGGGCGCAATTGGGTGGCGAGGAACTCGTCGGCCTCGCCCTGGTCCACCAGGAGCGTCAGGCGCTCCTTCGCCGTCTTCACCAACTCGACGGCGTCCCAGGCCGCCCACGCGTCACGGTTGTCGCCCAGGTAGGCGGTGAAGGCCTTCTGGCCCCACGGCACCTGTGAGGGTGCGACGATGGGGGAAAAGGCGGACACGCTGCGGTAGCGGCCCGGGTGGCGCAGGGCGGTGACGAGCGCGCCATGACCGCCCATCGAATGGCCGAAGATGCCTCGCGCGTCCGAGGCCGGGAAGTGCTGCTCCACCAGCGCGGGGAGCTCCCGGGCCACGTAGTCCTGCATGCGGAAGTGCGGCGCCCAGGGAGCCTGCGTGGCGTCGAGGTAGAAGCCCGCCCCCTGCCCCAAATCGTAGGCAGCGTCGTTGGCCACCGCGTCGCCACGAGGACTGGTGTCAGGCGCGACGACGATGAATCCGTGGCGCGCCGCGTGCTCCTGCGCGCCCGCCTTGGTGATGAAGTTCTGCTCGGTGCAGGTCAGGCCGGAGAGCCAGTACAGCACCGGGCAGCGCTCGCCGCGCAGCGCGGCCTCCGGCAGGTAGATGCCGAACCGCGTCTCGCCGCCCAGCGCGGAGGAGGTGTGCTTCCACACCTCCTGCCGGCCGCCAAAACTCGCGTGGTGTTCGATGCGTTCCATAATCTCAGTCCTCCCGGAAGGTGCCCTTCGCCTTGGCGCTGTGCGTGGCCGATACGCGCAGGTCCTGCGCCTCGGGGAAGGGGTTGGCGGTTGACTCAGTAGCGGACGACGGTGCGGATGGACTTGCCCTCGTGCATCAGGTCGAAGGCCTCGTTGATGTCCGTCAGCGAACGCGTGTGGGTCACGAACGGCGCGAGCTGAATCTTCCCGGCCATCGCGTCCTCCACCATGCCGGGGAGCTCCGAGCGGCCCTTCACGCCACCAAAGGCGGTGCCCTTCCAGGTCCGGCCCGTGACGAGCTGGAACGGACGGGTGGAGATCTCCTGTCCCGCGCCGGCCACGCCGATGATGATGGACTGGCCCCAGCCGCGGTGCGCGCACTCGAGCGCGGCGCGCATCACGCCCACGTTGCCGATGCACTCGAAAGAGTGGTCCACGCCCCAGCCCGTCATCTCCACGATGACCTGCTGGATGGGACGGTCATGGTCCTTGGGGTTGACGAAGTCGGTGGCGCCGAAGGCCTTCGCCAGCTCGAACTTCGCGGGGTTCGTGTCGATGGCGATGATGCGACCCGCCTTCGCCATCTGGGCGCCCTGGATGACCGCCAGGCCGATACCGCCCAGGCCGAACACCGCCACCGAATCCCCTTCCTGCACGCGGGCCGTGTTCTTCACCGCGCCCAGGCCCGTCGTCACGCCGCAGCCCAGCAGACAGACCTGCTCGGGGTTGGCGTTCGGGTTGATGCGGGCCAGCGACACCTCCGCCACCACCGTGTACTCGCTGAAGGTGGAGCACCCCATGTAGTGGTAGACGGGCTTGCCGTTGTACGAGAAGCGCGTGGTGCCGTCTGGCATCACACCCTTGCCCTGGGTGGCGCGCACCGCCACGCACAGGTTGGTCTTGCCGGACTTGCAGAACAGACACTGGCCACACTCCGCGGTGTAGAGCGGAATGACGTGGTCGCCGGGCTTCACGGACGTCACGCCCTCGCCCACCGCCTCCACCACGCCGGCCCCCTCGTGGCCGAGCACCACGGGGAAGAGACCTTCCGGATCATCCCCGGAGAGGGTGAACGCGTCGGTGTGACAGACGCCCGTGTGGGTGATGCGGACCAGGACCTCGCCCTTCTGCGGAGGCGCGACGTCGAGTTCGACGATGCTCAAGGGCTTTCCGGCTTCGAAGGCAACAGCGGCACGGGACTTCATGAGGATGCTCCTGGGGCTAGGGGATGAAGGCAGGGACTCCCGCTCACTTGAGATAGGTGCGGACCAGCGTCGTCATGTCCCGCACCCGCTGGGCGTGGCGCGGATCCTCGTCGGATGCCGGACCGAACTCCTCCCGAATATGTGACTCCAGCACCTCGGACATCAGTCCGTTGATGGCGCCCCGGATGGCAGCGAGTTGCTGGAGGACCGTGCCGCATTCGGCCCCGGACTCCAACGCACGCTCCAGGGCTTCGGTCTGACCGCGGATGCGGCGGACGCGGAGCAGCGCCTTCTTCTTCTCTTCCGGCGAGTGGGGCATGGCGGTGACGACATACTGGGTGGGAGTATCCTGCCGCGGCGGATATATACCCCCGGGGGGTATTCGACAAGGAAGGATTGAAGGCGTCCTGACAGCGCGCGGCATCTCTTCCTCCCGGCAGGCGGGGGAGCAATGACCTCCGCCGTCCCATGGAGGGGGATGGAAAAGCCGTGGCGCCGTCCTTACCTCACCCGCAGGGAGGCAACATGGCCGTTCGGACCACAGTGGCAGGCATCAAGAACAGGCGGCGGGTCGACGCGCACGGGGCCCAGCCGAGCGTACAGGCCAGCAAGGGGCGCAAGACGATGCCCCACGATGACGCGGCCGCGCTGCGGCGGCAGAAGACACTGGAGCGCGTGACGCTGGGACCCGCCGCCGAGGCACATGAGCCCAAGAGTCATCGGCGACGCGCAACCACCCTCAAGGGCCGCAAGAAGGCCCCCAGCGAGATGAACGTGAAGCACCTCGGCGGGCCGAAGAAGCGCCTGCCCCTTCACGGCGGCTAGCATGTACACGTCGTGACGCGGCCCGCGCCCCGCGACCTCCGGGCGGGGGCCGTGCCCATTTCAAGGGCCCGGTGGCCACAGCGCGCTGGCGCCAGGGTCCTCCGCCACGTAGACGGCCCACACGCGCTCTCCCGGGCGCCGCAGCAGGTCCGACGCGTGCGGTGAAGGCATGCTCCCTTCGACGCGCTGGCCATGCACCGTGAAGACGTAATCGAGCTGCACCAGACGTCCGGCATGCAGCGTGGGCGCCACCTGACGCTCCACCCGCGTGATTTCAGCCGCGGCCGGCAAGCCCCAGACCCAGGCCTTCAACTGGCGCTGCTGCTCGCGCCGCAGTGCCACCGGCCAGCTCGTGCGCCGGAACAACAGCCCCATCCCGATGAAGATGGCGGACTGCAGGAGCAGGGGCCACAGGAAGAACAGTCCCACCGGGAGCAGCATCACCCCCGCCCAGAGGGCCAGCGTTCCCAGGACGTAGTGCTTGTGCAGCTTGGGCCGCGAGACGGCCGCGCGCTGTGCCCGGGTCAACCGGCGCGGTGGCAACGAAGGCGGCGGACCTCGCGCGGCGTTCAAGGCCGCCTCCAGGCTCGCGCCGCACTTCATGCAGCGTGCCTCGGCGCCCACCGTGACGGCATGCCCGCAGCCAGGACAGACGATGCGGAACTCGACCGGCTCCGGCGAGAGGTACGGCGCGTCCAAGGAGATTCGAGCGCGGCGCATGGCCCCACCATCGGAGCACCTCCCCGCGCGCCGCCGCAACCCGTCCCGGAATGCCATGACGGGCGTTCCACGCCACCACCAGACCTGGGCACCGGGGCCCGGCTGCTCCATTGCTCCCTGGCATCCCCCACCCGGCGTTCCTACCTGTTTCGCTGGAGGTCGCATGCCAGAGAAGAGTCAGACGGAGCGCGTGAAGCGCGCGAAGCGGCAGGGAACGACGTTGGAGCTCAAGCCCACCGACGTGCAGCTCGCCAGCGCGGACAGCACGCACCATGCAAAGAAGAGCGGCCGGCGGGCCCTGGGGAAACGGACCTTCGCGGACCGCAGCGTCAGTCCCCGCCACGCGCCAGGAAGGGGCCTCACGGCGAAAAGCCGCAAGCTGCCCGAACCAGAGCCCGGCCAGAGCAGCACCTCGCGGCGCAAGACACTGCCGTCCGCGGCCGCCGTGGCCTACCGCAAGGAGGGCCGCCCCAAGAAGACGACAGGCCGCGGCGATACGACCCCGCTGAAGGCGGGCAAGGTCTACAAGCGCGCGGGTGCACGGAAGACGAGCATCCGCGCCTGAGGCCCTTCCAGCCTGGAGCCCTGCGCGATGAGTCATGACTCCAGGCCGTGGAAGGCCCCGTCAGGACCGGACACAGGCCACCTGCGACGCCATCCTCACGGCGACTGCTCGCGCGCTCGTCAAGGAAGGCGACGACGCGGCCAGCCCCCACCGCATCGCCCACGAGGCCCGCTCGCTCGCGAACTTCGAGGCGGGGCTCGTGCAGCTCGCCAGCGAGAAAAACCCGCCCGTTCATGAGTCCGCGGCCGGACCTCCGCGCGAGCGGTATGGCCCACCCGCGGCGTTCGTTCCCTCTCTCGCTCATTCCTCGGGGGCGACGCCGTTCACCTCCTCGGCCAGCCTGCGAACCTCGTCGTGCAGCTCGCGCAACTGTCCCAGGTTGCGCTGAAGGAGCACGTCAATCTGCTCCCCCCGCTGCACGTCGCCTTGCGCCACGGCGTCCTCACGCTCGCGCGCCAGCCGCACCACGTCTCGCTCCACCAGCGCCGCCAGCCGCGCCATCTTCTCCAGCTCCCACTGGACTGTTTGTGGCAGCTCGGGCTCGATGTCGTCGTTGTCCTGAGGCGGAGGAAAGGACACCTCTGGCTCGGGCACCACGGGCTCGGGCGCCATCCGGGCCACCGTGACCTGGGGCACCTCTTGCCGAGGCGCGGGAGCGGGCGGCGCCTTCGTATGGGCCGCCACCGGCACCACACGGGGGGCCGGCGCGGGTGGAGGCGAAGGCGGAGGAGGAGGCACGGCCATGGCGAGCAGCGCGGCGGGCAGCGGCTCCGGCTCGGGCTGGGGCCAGAACTCCACGGCGCCCAGCGCCACGGCGAGCACGCCCGCACCGGTCAGAATCAAACGGTAACGAATCCGCATGGCCCCCTCCCCGCCCCGGCGCTCAGAAGCGCACCCGCCAGTCGCCATCCTGGCGCTCCACCCGTAGCAACCACGGTGCCGGACGCTCGCGTCCACCGTGGGCCACCCGGGCCCGGACGAGGACGGCCTCGGCGTCACGCCCGTCCACCGTCGATTCGACAATCCCCACCAGCGTGAGGCCATGTCCCCGCAGCTCCCGCACCGTCTCCACGCACGGTCGCGCGCTTCCTCCCGTGACCAGCAGCGGTGCCAGGACCTCGCAGTCGCCCTCGGGCAGCGCCGAGAAGAAGTGGCGCACCACGGCCTCCGCGGCCCGCGTCTTCGACGCGTCGGAGGAACACCCGAGCGCGGCCAGCATCAGCCACCCCATCCACCTCACTGGCGCGGGCTGTCGTGACATGGCTCAGTAGCAGTTGGGGGCGAACAGCTCGTCATCCACGGCGGCGGTGAACTGGTCATTGCACCAGCCGCTCACCAGGATGTGGCCATTGCGCACGCAGCTGTCGTGGTTGGTGGCGTCCACCGTGTACTGGGTGTCCCCGCCGCACGTGCTGCCGCAGCGCCCGAAGCAGTTGCCCACCACCTTCGGCCGGTGCCAGTGGTTGGGCGAACCGCAGTGCCAGGTATCACCGGCCAGAAAGAACTCATCCCCGCTGCAGGAGTAGTGGTCACCGAGCTGGGCCAGTTGCTGGTTGCCGGGCCAGTCGAAGCCGCCCCGGTCACAGTCGTGCGTCGCGTGGGCGTACCAGTTGTAGCGCCCCTCGCAGCTGCCCGAGTTGCGCCCGTTGCACTGCGCATAGCTGCACAACATCGTGTAGCCACGCCCCTTCTCACCCATCACCGCGCGCCGCAGCCCCACGGTGTCCGGGTACTGGGACCACATGCTCACCGCGCGGCGCAGGTACATCGCCGCGGGGGCCGCAGCGTCTCCGGAGGGAAGCGCCGCATCGAGCTCGCGATAGAGGGCGGTGAGCAGCGCGCGGTCCGCGGCGCGCATCTGCGCGTCCATGGCATTCGCCTCCGCGAAACCATCCAGCGTGGAGACGCCGAGGGCCGGCTCCATCAACCCGGTGAGCGTCAACCCGCGCAGCCGGACCTCCAGCCGGTACACCCCGGGCTCCACCTCGCGGGAGGAGAACGTCACCGTCTCGTCCTCATGGACGAAGGTGCCCCGGGCGTCTCCTGGCGTGGCGGAGAGCGACAGTCCCACCTGCCGTGAGCGGAGCTCGTCGCCCGTCTTCGCGGCGCCGCCACACGCACACGCCGCCAGCACCACGCTCCACCACAGCTTCGTGCGCATCCTCGGATTCCTCCGGCCACGCGCAGGCCCGAGTCCTCTGTCCCGCTCACGTCAGGGGAGCACGGCCCAGCGACGGAGAATGCTCGCACCGGACGAATTCGTGAATAGAGCCCGGCGGTCTCAGACGTCTGTCCGCGCGAAGACAGGCAGCGGGCCGGCGGCGCGTGTCAGGCCGAAGTCTCCTTCGGGCAGGGACTCATGGCCGCCAATCACCAGCAGCCCGCCAGGGACCAGCCGCGCCACCAGCCGTGACAGGACCTCGCGTTGAAGCGGCGGCGCGAAGTAGGTGAAGGCGACGTTGCGGCAAAGCACCAGGTGGAAGGGCCCGTCGGGCATCTGGGAGCGCAAGTCCTGCTGGAGGAAGTCCACCGCCCGCCGGAACTCCGGCGCAAGACACGGTTCGTCGCCGGGCCCCGGAAAGGCACGCTCCGCCCAGGCACGCGGCAGCTCACGCAAGGCCCCGCGCGGATAGCAGCCCCGCGCCGCCCGCGCGAGCAGCCCCGCATCCGCATCGGAGGCCACCAACGCCAGGCGCGCTCCCGGGAATCGAGGCTCGAGCCCCAACTGGAAGAGCACCGACAGCGTGTAGGGCTCCTCGCCGGAAGCACAGCCCGCGCTCCACGCCCGCAACGTGGCCTCCCCCTGGGAGCGCAGGGACTCCAGCCGGGCGGGGAGCAGGTCATGGCGCAGCACCTCGAAGACGCGCGCGTCCCGGTAGAAGCGGGAGATGGTGACGCGGCACAGCGCGTCGAGCGCGTCCCACTCCGAGGGCACCGCCTCCAGCCGGGCGCGGTAGGCCCCCGCGTCTGGCAGGCCCAGCGCCTTCAGCCTGCGGCCGATGCGCTTGCATACCTGCCCCCGGACGCGCCGGAAGCCCTCCCAGCGAAGGCGCAGGCGGGGCGCGGCCCACTGCAACAGCTCCACGCAATCACGGTCCGTCATCGGGTCGGCCTCCTCCTGGATGTCGGCACGGCCGCCGCGTCCGGGCAAGGGAAGGCCGCTTGCACCGGGCGGAGGCAGGCGGGATGTGGCATGACGCTCCGGCATTGTCTTTGGACCCCGGAGGAACCCACCCTTGAAGAGACTGAGCGCCCTCACCCTCTCCGCGGCACTGGCGTCGGCCGGCTGCACGCACACCCCCGCCGCGGCCCCCGAGCCCACCGCGCAGCAGGCCCCCGCCGCCGCGCCCAAGCCCGTGCCGCCTCCCGAAGGCGCCAGCGTCCTCTCCGGCACCCTGGCCGACTTCACCGCCGCGTGTGACGCGGACCTCGAGCGCACCCGCGCGCAGGTGTCCGCCATCAAGGCGCTGGACGCGCGCAAGGACGGCCAGGCCGTGCTCGCCGCCTATGACGAGGCCCTGGGCTCGCTGCTCGCCGCGGCCAACCGCTCCAGCCTCGCGCGCGAGGTGCATCCGGAGGCGGCCTTCCGCGACGCCGCGCGCGAGTGCGAGCAGCGCGTGGACTCCGCCAACGTGGCGCTGTCCCAGGACCGAGGCGTCTATGACGTGCTGGCCGCGGTGGACCTGTCCAGCGCGGACGCGGCGACCCGGTACTGGATGGACCGCGCGCTGCTCGACTTCCGCCGCGCCGGCGTGGACCGCGACGACGCCACCCGCGCCAAGGTGAAGTCGCTCAACGAGGAGCTGCTCAAGCTGGGGCAGCAGTTCAGCAAGAACATCGCCGAGGACGTCCGCAAGGTAACCTTCAAGCCCGCCGAGCTGGACGGCCTGCCGGAGGACTACCGCAAGGCGCACCCGCCGGGCGCGGACGGGCTGGTGGTCATCACCACCAACTACCCGGACTACTTCCCCTTCATGACGTACGCGAAGAACGCGAAGGCGCGCGAGAAGCTGTGGCGCACCTACCGGCAGCGCGCGTACCCGGCCAACCAGGACGTGCTGGCACAGCTCATCGCCAAGCGCCACGAGCTGGCCACGCTGCTGGGCTACGCGAACTGGGCCGCGTACACCACCGAGACGAAGATGACGCGCACGCAGCAGGCGGCCGCGGACTTCATTGACCGGCTGGGCGTTGCCACCGAGGCCCGCGCGAAGCAGGAGTACGCGCAGCTCCTGGCGCGCAAGCAGAAGGACGTCAAGGGAGCCAAGGTGCTGGAGCCCTGGGACCAGGACTTCTACGAGGACCGGCTGCGCGCGGAGCGCTTCAGCTTCGACTCGCAGGCAGTCCGGCCCTACTTCGAGTACGGCCGGGTGAAGGCGGGGGTGATGGACATCACCTCGCGCATCTGGGGCATCACCTACAAGCCGGTGAAGGACGCCCGGGTGTGGCAGCAGGAGGTGGAGACCTACGACGTGTTCGACGGCGACGCGCTGCTGGGCCGCATCTACCTGGACATGCACCCGCGTGACGACAAGTACAAGCACGCGGCGCAGTTCGACCTCGTCGCGGGCCAGGCCGGCAAGCGCTACCCGGAGGCCTCGCTGGTGTGCAACTTCGCGCGCCCCGGCGAGCTGATGACGCACGACGAGGTGGAGACCTTCTTCCACGAGTTCGGCCACCTGCTGCACGCCATCTTCGGCGGGCACCTGAAGTGGGCGGGCATCGCGGGCACCCGCGTGGAGTGGGACTTCGTGGAGACGCCGTCCATGCTGCTCCAGCAGTGGGCGGGCAACCCGGAGGTGTTGAAGGAGTTCGCGAAGCACCACGAGACGAACCAGCCCATCCCCGCGGAGATGGTGGAGAAGCTCCGCGCGTCGAAGGAGTTCGGCCAGGGCCTGTGGGCGCGGCGGCAGTTGTTCCTGTCCGCTGTGAGCCTGGACTATTACTCCCGCGAGCCGGGCTTCGACACGACCGAGGCCCTGGCTGCCCTGCAGACCCGGCTCAGCCCCTTCAAGCACGAGCACCGTGACGGCACGCACTTCGAGGTGGCCTTCGGGCACCTGGATGGCTACTCGGCGGCCTACTACACGTACCTCTGGTCCTCCGTCATCGCGAAGGACCTGGAGACCGAGTTCCAGAAGAAGGGCTTCCTCGACCGGGAGACGGCGATGAAGTACCGCCGCACCGTGCTGGAGCCCGGCGGCTCCAAGCCCGCCGCCGAGCTGGTGAAGGACTTCCTCGGGCGCGAGTACGGCTTCGACGCGTACCGCGCGTATCTCGACGCGAAGTAAAGAGCCCGCGGCATCCACGCGAACGCAGCTTGCATGCCGCAGGCTGCGTTCGTCCGCGGTTCCTTCGCCGGGAACTTCGCTACCCATTCGCGCCAATCTCTTCCCAGCGCGCTTCCGGGTAGCCAACGCCATCCTGCCCCCTGAAACAACGGAGGGGTCCACCAGGCTACGCGCCTGGGTGGAGAGCGCATTGCTACGGCTTCAGCTGTCCCGGCTTCGGATGGGGCAGTGTGGAGGGGGGTAGCCGACGTGACACCCATGCATCGACGAAGAGGGGGCTGGCTCTTCCTTGCGGGCGCAAGTCTCGCCCTGCTGGTGACCAGCTGCACCGATGACGGCCCGATGGCTCGGGTCAAACCCGACGAGGAGGTGCCAGGAGAACCAGGTCCACCGGGGCAGCCCCCGGTGGCAGGCGAGTGCGAGAACGCGCCCCAGAATCCGGGACGCGTCACGCTTCACCGTCTCAACCGCGCGGAATACAACGCCACCGTGCGGGACCTGCTGGGAGACACCACCCAGCCGGCCCAGGACTTCCCTATCGACGACCACGGCTACGGCTTCGACAACATCGCCGACGTGCTCTCGCTGTCGCCGCTGTTGATGGAGAAGTACTCCGCCGCGGCGGAGCGGCTGGTGAATGACGCCTGGACGCGCGGCGTCTTCAACTCCTGCGCGCTGGACCCGCTCAACCCCGCGCCGTGCGCGCACGAAATCCTCTCCAACTTCGCCCGCCGCGCCTGGCGCCGGCCGGTGCAGCAGGAAGAGGTCGACAAGCTGATGACCTTCGTCAACCTGTCGAGCCATCACGCGGACCCGCCCGAGGTGGGCGTGAAGCTGGCCCTGCGCTCGGTGCTCGTCTCACCGCACTTCCTCTTCCGGGTGGAGAAGAACGCGCCGCCAGGAAGCACCGAACCGTACACGCTCGACAACTTCGAGCTGGCCAGCAGGCTCTCCTACTTCCTGTGGAGCAGCATGCCGGACGACGCGCTGTTCGCCGCCGCCGAAGCGGGCAAGCTGAGCGACCCCGCGGAGGTGGAGGCCCAGGTGCGGCGCATGCTCGCGGACCCGAAGGCACGCGCGCTGGTGGAGAACTTCGCCGGCCAGTGGCTCTTCACCCGCGCGCTGGGCACCGCCGTGCCGGACGGCACGCTCTATGGCGCGTTCAACGAGGAGCTGCGCGCCGCCATGCGCACGGAGACGGAGCTCTTCTTCGCGGAGTTCATCTCCAGCGACCTCAAGCTGAAGGACCTCATCGACGCGCCGTTCACCTACGTGAACGACCAGCTGGCCGCCCACTACGGCCTGCCATTACCCGGCAGCCCCACGCACAAGCGCGTGGACCTCACGGGCCACCCGGAGCGCAGCGGCATCTTCGGCAAGGGCTCGCTGCTCACC
This sequence comes from Myxococcus sp. AB036A, assembly GCF_006547355.1. Classification (NCBI taxonomy): domain Bacteria; kingdom Pseudomonadati; phylum Myxococcota; class Myxococcia; order Myxococcales; family Myxococcaceae; genus Myxococcus; species Myxococcus sp. AB036A. Next base: position 156,249 of record NZ_VHLC01000001.1, read on the forward strand.
GTCACGTCCAACCCGGACCGCACCTCACCGGTGCAGCGCGGCGTCTGGGTGTTGGAGCAGCTGCTGTGCTCGGCGCCGCCGCCGCCGCCGCCGAACGTGGAGAACCTGCCGCCGCCCATCACGCCGGACATGACGATGAAGGAGCGCATGGCGCTCCACCGCAGCGCGCCGGCGTGCCAGGGCTGCCACCGGCTGATGGACCCGCTGGGGCTGGCGATGGAGAACTTCGACCCCATTGGCCGCTGGCGCCTCCAGGAGGTGAGCGGCGCGCCCGTGGACGCCACGGGTGACCTGCCCGACGGCGCCATCCTCAACGGGGTGCGCGACATGCAGACCTACCTGAAGGAGGACCCGAAGCTGACCAACTGCATCACCGAGCACATGCTCACCTATGCCACGGGCCGTGGCCTGGACGAGGCCGACCACTGCGCGGTGAAGGATGTCGCCGAAAAGGCCGAGGCCCGCGGTGGGCGGCTCGTCGACTACATCCTCAGCATCGTCTCGAGCAGCCACTTCACGCAGCGTGGCGCCGAGGAGGAGCAGACGCCATGAGCAAGAAATTCAGACTCTCGCGACGGACCGTCTTGCGGGGAACGGGGGCGCTGATGGCGCTGCCCCTGTTGGAGCAGATGCTTCCCCGCAACGCGCATGGCGCGCCGGGCACCGTGCCCCGCAGATTGGCCGTCTTCTACACGCCCAACGGCATCCACATGCAGAAGTGGACGCCCACGATAGAGGGCCCCGCGTGGGAGCTGACGCCCACGCTGGAGCCCCTGGCCGCGGTGAAGAACGACCTGCTGGTCCTCACCGGCCTGGCGAACAGGCCTGCCTTCCCGGATGGTGACGGGCACCATGCCGCCGCCACCGGCGCGTTCCTGTCCTGCGCCAAGGTGTACAAGACGGAGGGCACCAACATCCGCGTGGGCATCTCCATGGACCAGGTCATCGCCAACCACATGACGGCGACGCGGGCCACCCGCTATGGGTCCATGGAGCTGGGCATCGACGCGGGCCGCGGCATCGGAAACTGCGACTCCGGCTACGCGTGCCCGTATGCCAACAACATCGCGTGGGCGGGGCCTCGGACACCGGTGGCCAAGGAGACCAACGCGCAGGCCGCGTTCAACCGGCTCTTCGCGGGCGGCATCCCCGGAGAGACGCAGGCACAAATCGAGAAGCGGCGCGCTTACGGCAAGAGCATCATCGACGTCGTGCGCGATGACGCCACCGCGCTGAAGGGCCGGCTGGGCACCTCGGACCTGCAGAAGCTGGATGAGTACTTCACCAGCGTGCGGGAGTTGGAGAAGCGGGTGGAGGACGTGTCCGTCCCATCCATGACCTGCGCCACGGGAGCCGCTCCCATCGTGTCCGAGGACCCGACGGCGAAGACCAAGGCGATGATGGACCTCATCATCCTCGCCTTCCAGTGTGACCTCACCCGGGTGGCCACCTTCATGCTGGCCAACGCGCGCGCCAACAAGGTCTACCCCTTCCTGGGGCTCAGCGGCGCACACCACACGTACTCGCACCACCAGAAGTCGCAGTCCAACTACAACGCGCTCGCCACCATCGACAAATGGGAGGTGACGCTCCTCCAGTACCTGCTGGAGCGCATGAAGTCGGTCATCGAGGCCAACGGCCTGTCGATGCTCGACAACTCGATGGTCTACTTCTCCAGCGAAATCGGCGACGGGGACTCTCACAACCACGTCAACCTGCCCATCATCCTGGCGGGCAAGGGCGGCGGCGCGCTCACGCCGGGCCGGCACATCGTCTACCAGGAGGACCCGCTGGCCAACCTGTACATCTACCTGATGCAGGCCATGGGCGTGCCCAACATCACCACCTTCGGTGACGACGGGACGGGCCCCCTGCCGGGCCTTGTGTAGCGCCGGCGTTCCCGTGCGCGGCGGAGCATGCGAGCGGGCGGCCCACCGCACGCGATGCCCCGCCGCGCACGCTTCACATGCATGAGCGGGCGTCCTGGCGCATCATCCCCCTCATGCCTTCCTTCTCCCGCGCCTTCCGCTGGTCCGCCTTGCTCCTGCTGCCGCCGCTGCTCGGCTGCGGGAGCGGAGGCACCCAACAGGGGCGGCGACAGAACGCCACCTCCCGGCAGGCCGTGGCCACCCGGCAGCCCGTTGCGTCCGCGAAGCCGAAGGAGCCACGCGCGGCCCTTCCCGATGCGAAGGACTTCTCCCGGGACATGGTGGCCGCGCACAACCTGGCGCGCTCCCGGGCCCAGCCCGCACCCAAGCCCGCGCTGCCGCCGCTGGCCTGGTCCACCCAGGCCGAGCGCAAGGCCGCGTCCTGGGCGAAGGCCTGCAAGTTCGAGCACAACCCGGACCGGGGCGACTTCGGAGAGAACCTCGCCGCCGCCACGCCCGACGCGTGGACCACGTCCCAGGTGGTGAAGAGCTGGGCGGACGAAGCCGCGGACTACGACTACCGGCGCAACACCTGCCAGAAGGGCAAGGTGTGCGGGCACTACACGCAGGTGGTGTGGCGCAAGACGACGGCCGTGGGGTGCGCCACGGTGATGTGCAACAAGAACTCACCGTTCGGCGCGCAGTTCCCTACCTGGCAGCTCTGGGTGTGCAACTACGCACCGCCGGGCAACTGGGTGGGTCAGCGGCCCTACTGACCGCGCCCCACGGGGCCGGGGTGTCCCAGGTGCCGGACACTCACGCGGCGGGGGATGACGGCCCTCCGCCTGGCGGCGGATAATCCCCCCCATGCTCCGCCCCACGCCCCGCCATCTTCGACCGCTTGGCCTGCTCATCCCCCTGCTCCTCACCGGCTGTGGCTCCGACACACCCGGAGAGGAGGACGGCGACACCGAGCCGCTGGTCATGACGCAGTTCGACCGCGACATGCTGGCCGCGCACAACGCCGCGCGGAGGAACGTGTCGCCCGCGGCCTCCCCCGCGCTGGAGGACCTGACGTGGGACGAGCAGGCGACGCGCACGGCGAAGGCCTACGCCGCGAAGTGCCAGTTCTCGCACAACCCGAATCGCGGCAACCTGGGGGAGAACCTCACCGCGGCATCGTCCAGCGCCATGGGCGCCCAGGGCGTGGTGCAGGGCTGGGTGGACGAGGCCGCCCATTACGACCACGCCGCCAACACCTGCGCGAGCGGCAAGGTCTGCGGCCACTACACCCAGGTGGTGTGGCGCAACACGCGGGCCCTGGGCTGCGCCGTCCAGGAGTGCACGACGAACTCGCCCTTCGGTTCCCAGTTCCCCAATTGGACGTTCTGGGTGTGCAACTACGCGCCGCCGGGCAACTACGTGGGCCAGCGCCCCTACTGACGCAGGTGCTGGTCCAGGAAGGCCGCCACCTGCTGCCAGGCACCCGCGGCGGCCTGCGCGTCGTAGCGCTCACTCGACGGGTTGGCGAAGGCGTGCTCCGCTTCGAACTCCAGGATGTAGTGCCGCACGCCCGCATCATCCAAGGCCTGCCGGAAGGCCTGCACCGTCTCCAGGGGGATGGACGGGTCCTTCGTGCCGAAGATGCCCAGCACCGGCGCGCGGATGGCGGCGAGCTCCCGCGCCTCCGTCACCGGGTTGCCGTAGTAGAGGACCGCCGCGTCCAGCTCCGGCATGGCCATGGCCGCGCGCAGTGACCAGCCGCCCCCGAAGCACCAGCCGATGGTGCCCGTGCGCGGTGCCTGCACCCGCGCGTCCTGCTGCAGGAAGGTGTGCGCGGCCGTCAGCATCGCCTGTGCGCGCGCCGGGTCCACGGCCTTCAGCAGCGCCAGCGCCTCATCCCGCGTGGTGGCCACCTTGCCGCCATACAGGTCCACCGCCAGCGCGGCGTAGCCCTCCGCGGCCAGCCGGTCCGTCCAGTGGCGGATGTGGTCATTGAGCCCCCACCACTCATGGATGACGATGACGGCGGGCAGCGGCCCCTGCGCGCCCTGGGGCAGGCTCAGGTAGGCCTTCGTGCCGGCCACCTCCACCTCCTGGCCCTTGAGCACTGGCGGCGCGTCCTCGCGCAGCGTGTGCAGCGCCTTGAACTCCGACTCGGAGACAGCGCCCGTGGCGGACGGCTCGCGGAGCACTTCCCGGGCGCGGCCCTGGACACAGGCGCTCAGCAGCAGCGCTCCCATCATCAACAGCAGGCCCTGGCGCATGATGTGTCGACCTCCGTGGGTTGGCCCGTCCCCGAGGCGGAGACGCTGGCGGCTGTTGGACTACCCCGAGGCAGCGCCCCTCCGCCACTCCGGTGCCCGCGAACGCGAAGAGGGCTGGGAGGGAAGAATTCCCCGCCAGCCCCCTGGGCGTCCTGCGTGAAGACGGTGACTACTTCTTCTCGGCCGCGGAGGGCTTGCCCGCCGGCGGCGTGCCGCCCATGGCCGGCATCTCCGGCGGCTTGACGATCTCCAGCAGCTCCACCTCGAACACCAGGGCAGCGCCGCCCGGGATGTTCGGCGGCGCGCCGCGGTCACCGTAGGCGATGTCGGACGGGCACACGAGCTTGGCCTTGCCGCCCACTTTCATCTTCTGCACGCCCTCGGTCCAGCACTTGATGACGCCCTGGAGCGGGAACTGCGTGGGCTCGCCACGCTTGTGCGAGCTGTCGAACTCGGTGCCGTCCGGCAGCGTGCCGCGGTAGTGCACCTTCACGATGTCCGACGCCTGGGGCGACGCGCCCGTACCGGCGGTCAGCTCCTTGTAGATGAGGCCGGACTCCGTCTTCTGGGCGCCCTCTTCCTTCGAGGCCGTCTCCAGGAACGCCTTCGCCTTCTCCTTCTCAGCCTCCGCCTTGCGGGTGCTGCGCGCGCGCGCCAGCTCCTGCAGCTTCGGGCCGTACGTCTCCAGCTCCACCGCGGGCTTGTCGCCCTTCACCTGCGCGGTGATGCCCGCCTTGACGTACTCCAGCTCCTCGGGAGTCATGTCGAACACGCTCACGCTGCGGCCAATGGACAGGCCGAGCGCGTACAGCGTCTTCTGGTCCTCCGTCTGCGGATTCGCGCTCGCGCCGGGCGCCGTCGCCGTCGCCGCCGGCGTCGAATCCGTCTTGCCCTGCTGCTGGCAGCCCGCCAGCACCAGCATTCCCGCGACCAGCCACGTCTTCTGCATGTCGTTGCCCTTCCTTGCTTTTTAGAGCGGCAGTGAGACATCGCCGCAGTCAGTTCTGAGGGGCGACTTACTACAGAAATGGCCTGACTTCCGGTTCGACGGCGCCCCAGAAGCGTCCCCGTTCCTGAGCGACACCCCGCCCGCCCCCAGGGCGACCTCGTGTCCTTTCCAGAAGGTGGGGTTTTTCATTACCCCTTTCACCCGGCGTCAGCCTCGCCCGCCTCCAGATAGCCCAGCAGCGGCGCCAGCACGGGCGTGATGCGCTTGTAGGCCGCGGTGTCGGCGGGCACGGTGCGCAGCACGCGGGCCAGCCGCTGCCGCCGACCGGGCGCTTCCACTTCCGAGGCCACCGGGGCCACGTAGGTGTGGATGGTGAAGAGGATGGCGCGCGTGCGGGGCAGCCGGGTGAGCGTCTGACGCTCCAGGCGGAGGAAGCAGCGCTCGCCCGCATTGTCCGGGGTGATGCCGTCGAACAAGTGCCGCCACTCCGGCAGCGTGCGCGGCTCCAGGTCCAGCCGCTCCGTGACGCTGATGGCCCAGTTGCAGCGCGTGACGGGGCGCCCGGGCTTCAGGCCCTCCATCAACTTCAGCGTGGAGGGCCCCAGCTTCGCGTTGAACTGGGGCACCGGCTCGTGGACGGCCAGCAGCGACCGGCCCATTTTGTCCCCCAAGCACCACCCGGAAGGGAAACACAACTGGCCCGCCACCAGCGGGAAACCCTCATGCGTGCCGTCCAGCAGCAGCAGGTCCTCCTGAACCTGCCGGCCAAACCAGTCCAGCGGCGCCAGCGGCAGGCTCGCCGCATCCCCCGGCGTGAAGTGCGTCCGCGTGCCCAGCAGGCGGTTGTGCCAGCACCAGCGCGTGCCCTCCACCTCCAGCGAGAAGTGCTCCGGCGATTGACGCGCCATGGCAGGCAGCAGCACCGTCAACGTCTCCCACTGGAGTTCCTCTGTTCCGGGCCCTCCCTGGAAGCGCTCGGCGTGCCCCGCCGTCAGCAGCGCTGCCTTCAATGCCACTTCGTCCACATAGCGCGACGCGTCTACTTCAATGAGTGTCTCTTCGGGCCTCAGCGCACGCACGCCCAGCGACATTGAAAAGACATCCTGTTCGAAGGGGAAGTAAGGCAGCACCGCGTCGACCTCTCATGAAGGATTGGAGCAATTTATCAATCGCGTTGCAGAACGCATCGCGTCACGGAAGGGTGGCTGTTTTTTGATGTCTCACCCTTGAGGTTGTTCATCTTCACAGGGAGGATTCGCATTCCGGGCCGCGCCCTGGAGCCTCGTGCTCAGAAGCCAGAAGGCGCAGCACTTCCACAGGAGATACCTGATGCATCCTCTGCCGCCGTCGCGCGCGCCCCGTGCCGTGCTTCTTGCCCTCGTGGGCCTGATTGTCCTTCCCGCCTGTTCGGATGACGGCGATGACCGTCCGGACGCGGGCCAGCCGGACTCTGGCATACCCGCGGACGCAGGCAGCGACGCGGGCAGTGACGCAGGCAGTGACGCGGGCACCCCGGACGCCGGCGGCTCCATGGCCTGGCCGCAGGAATTCTCCTGCGAAGGCAAGGAGCAGACCGAGCTGACGTTCAACCCGGGCCAGGAGCAGGACCTCCAGGACGCGGTGAACGCGCTGGACGACTGCACCACCATCAACCTGGGCGCGGGCACCTTCCAGTTCGACAACGCCATCACCATCCGCGCCAACGGCATCACCGTCAAGGGCGCGGGCAAGGGCGCCCAGGGCGAGGCCACCGGCGGCGAGTCCAGCACCGTGCTGGACTTCACGCACGCGGCGGCGAACACCAACGGCTTCGACGTGGTGAGCAAGCTCTTCACGGTGAGCGACCTGACCGTCTGGAACGCGAAGAAGGATGGCCTGCGCATCGAGTCCTCCACCAACGTGAACATCCAGCGCCTCCGCACCGAGTGGGCCCAGGAGAACCAGCAGAGCAACGGCAAGTACGGCATCTACCCCGTGAAATCGACGTACGTCCTCGTCGAGGACTGTGAGGCGTACAACGCCGCCGACGCGGGTATCTACGTCGGTCAGACGCAGCACACCATCGTCCGGCGGAACGTGGCGAAGAAGAACGTGGCGGGCATCGAAATCGAGAACACGAAGTACGCCCACGTCACGAACAACGTCGCCGAGGACAACACCACGGGCCTGGTCGTGTTCGACCTGCCGGGCAACCCCATCCGGGGCACGGACATCTACGTCGCCCACAACACCATCACCGGGAACAACCGCCCCAACTTCGCCTCCGTGGAGGCCAGCAGCAGCACCGTGTCCCAGGTCCCGGCCGGCACCGGCACCTTCATCCTGGCCTCACGCCGGGTGGAGATGGAGCACAACACGTGGGGCAACAACAACACGGTGGACATCGCCATCCTCAGCGGTCTGGCCATCGAGCCCGACCCCGTCCAGTGGGCGGCCGGCTTCTTCAACTTCCCCAGCCAGGACATCTCCATCCACGACAACACCTTCACCGGTGGCAGCGGCCGAATGGTGGACAACGGCACGCCGGACCCGGAGCGCCGTCCGCTGGGCGCGTTGGTGGGCGCAGTCTACCAGTACGGCGCCGCGGCCCACGGCGTGACGGGCGTGGAGCACGTGCTGTGGGACGGCGTCGACCCGGCGCCTCGCGATGAGAGCCTGGCCAACCCCATCAACATCTGCTTCACCCGCAACACGCTGCCAGAGGGCACGCAGGCCTCGGTGGTGGACTTCGACCTGCAGGCCGTCGGTGGCCACCTCTCGGCGGGCCCCACTCCCGAAAACGCGGCCGCCGCCTGGGGAGAGACGCGCCGCTATGCCCAGGGCGCCGAGCCCTACAACTGTTCGGGCTTCACCCCGGCCCTGACCATCCGCTGAGACATCGTGAAGAACGGACGCATGTACAGGCCGTTCATCCCAGGACTGGGCCTCGCCGCGATGCTGGTGACCGCGGCGCTGGCCTCGTGCTCGGGTGACGAGGACGGCGTGACGCCGACCCCGGACGGCGGAGGCGGCTCCATCGTCGACTCCGGGCTTCCGCCCGAGGACAGCGGCACCCCGGACGCGGGCACGGGTGACGCGGGCGAGGACGCCGGCACCCCAGAGGACGCGGGGACGAACGAGGACGCGGGGACGCCAGACGCCGGGCCTGCGTTTCCGCCCAATACCCTGTCGGGCTTCGGCCTCTTCACCGGGACACCCGCGACAGGTGGGCTCCAGCCGGTGGAGGGGAACATCCCCTATGCGCTGACCACGCCGCTCTTCTCCGACTACTCGGTGAAGTCGCGCACGCTGTACATCCCGCCGGACGCGCAGGCCGGGTATTCGGCCACCGACGTGCTGGACCTGCCGGTGGGCACCATCATCACCAAGACGTTCTCCTTCCCCGCGGACCTCCGCGTCCCGGAAGAGAACGTGCGCGCCATCGAGACGCGCGTGCTGGTGCACAGGCCCGGAGGCTGGGAGGCCTTTCCCTACTTCTGGAACGAAGCCCAGACGGAGGCCACGCTGGCCAACGGCGGCCGCGTCGTCCGCGGCGTGAGCTTCATTGGCGAGGACGGCGTGGAGCGGACGCTGGACTACCTGGTGCCCAGCAAGAACCAGTGCCTGAAGTGCCACCATCTCCAGGACGCACAGGAGAACCAGGTGCTGCTGCCCATTGGCGTGAAGGCCCGCTACCTCAATCAGGACCATGACTATGGCGACGGGCCCATCAACCAGCTTCAGCACCTGGCCAACCTGGGCCGGCTGACGGGGCTGCCTCCGGTCGACCAGATTCCCCGCGCGCCGAACGCGTTCAACGAGGAGGACGGCACGCTGGAGCGGCGCGCACGCGCCTACCTGGACATCAACTGCGCGCATTGCCACAACCCCAAGGGGACGGCGGGCACCACCAGCCGGCTGTTCCTCAACGTGGACAACACGGAGGACTTCACGTTGGGCGTGTGCAAGCGGCCGGGCTCCGCGGGTGGTGGCGTGGGCGGTGAGTTCGACATCGTCCCCGGCGACCATTCGGTGTCCATCCTCTGGTACCGCCTGCACACCGAGGAGTCGGGGAAGATGATGCCGGAGCTGGGCCGCGTGCTTCGCCACGACCAGGGCTCACGACTCATCGCCGACTGGATTGACGCCATGCCGGCGCGGGCCTGCAAGTAGGTCCTTGGTCAGACGAGCGGCCCCTCCGTGCCCGGTGCGCGGAGGGGCTTCTCGTTTCCGATGCGTGACGTCCGCGCCGCGTGACAGGGCGCGCGCGTGCCGCATAATCGCAGGGACATGTCCCTGCCCATGCTGCTCCGGGCCGCGGGGGTCGCCGCCGCGCTCGCCCTGCTCGCCGCCTGCCGCATCGAGTCCGCCGCGCCCGCGGCCGGGCCCACGCTGGCGCGCGAGGGCACGCCCTCCGGAGACGTCTGGGTCTACACGTCCATGTACCGGCACGTCCTGGACGCGATGGAGCCGCTGCTGAAGGCGCGGCTCCCCGACGTCCGGGTGCATTGGTATCAGGCGGGAAGTGAGAAGGTGGCCAGCCGGTTGGAGGCGGAGCGCGCCGCCGGGGCCATCCGCGCGGACCTGCTGGCCACGTCGGACCCGTTCCTCTACGAGCGGCTGGCCCGTGAAGGCGCCCTGCTCCGCTACGCCTCGCCCAACGTGCTCCGGGTGCCCCGCGCCCTGGTGGACCTGGACGCGCGCTACGCGGCCCTGCGCCTGTCCACCATGGTCCTGGTGCACCGGAAGGACGGGCCACCGCCGCCCCCCTCCTTCGCGGCGCTCGCGGAAGGTCCGTGGACGGGACGCGTGGCGATTGGAGATCCGCTGACGTCGGGCACCGCCTTCACCTGGGCCGTGTTCTGCGACGCGAAGTACGGCGAGTCCTTCTTCCCCGGGCTGCGCCAGCGAGGCGCCATCGTCGCGGGAGGCAACGCGGCGGTGCTCCAGAAGGTGGAGAGCGGCGAGGCGGATGCGGGCGTGCTGCTCCTGGAGAACGCGCTCGCGGCCCAGGCCCGCGGCAGTCCCATCCAGGTGGTGTGGCCCACCGATGGCGCCGTCGTCATTCCCGGCCCCGCGGCCCTCTTCACGACGACGCCCAACCCCGTCGCGGCGAAGGCGGTGGTGGACGTGCTGCTGTCGCCCGAAGGCCAGCGCATCATCGTGGAGAAGGGAGACATGCACGCGGCGGACCCCAGGCTCGCGGGCCCTCGGGGAGAGGCCGGTGTCTCGGAGTTGCTGGAGCGCGCACGCCCATGGACGCCCGAGTTGCTCGAGCGCGGGCTCACACAGGGCGGCGCCGTGAAGGAGCGCTTCCGCCAGGCCTTCTCACAATGAGCGCGGCAGCGCCCAAATCCCAGTGGCTGGGGCTCGGCCTGTGGTTGGTGCCGGTGCTCTGCTTCTCCGTGTTTCCGGTGGCCGCACTGCTCTGGCGAGGCCTGGGGCCCGCCGGGACGGGCGGCCTGGACTGGCTGCTCGCCGAAGGTGGCACGCTGGGGAACACGCTGCTCATCGCCACGGGCGCGGCGGTGCTGGCCTTCGTCCTGGGAACGCCACTGGCGCTGGTGCTGCAACGCACCGACCTGCCCCTGCGCGGGGCCTTCACGGTGCTGTTCACCCTGCCCTCCGCCGTGCCCGCGTTCATCTGGGGCATGGGCTGGCTGTCGCTCGCGAGCCCTCGAGCGGGGTACCTCAACCGGCTGCTCGGCGATGACACCTTCGACATCTACGGCCCCGCGGGCATCGCCTTCGTGGAGGGCGTGTCGGGCCTCCCGCTGGTGCTGCTGGCGGGCGCGGCGGCCCTGCGGCGCGTGGACCCGGCGGTGGAGGAAGCCGCGCGCGTCTGCGGAGCTTCGACGTCCCGGGCGCTGCTGACGACGACGCTGCCGCTGGCGCTGCCCTCCCTGCTGTCGGGCGCGGTGATGGTGTTCCTCATGGCGGCCTCGTCCTTCGGCGTGCCGTACCTGCTGGGCGTGTCGGCCTCACCGCCCACGCGGGTGCTCACCACTCGCATCTATGAACTGGTGCTGATGGGCGGTGACGAGGGCCTGGCGCGCGCCGTGCAACTGGCGACGTCGCTGCTGCTGCTCGCCCCCATGGCGATGCTGGTGACCTGGGCGCTGGGCCGGGCCGGCCGGGTCCGCCTCAGCGCGGGCAAGGGCCTGTCCTCCCGTCCCTTCCCGCTGGGGCGCGCACGCGGGCTCGTCCTGGGCGCGGTGAGCATGACGGCCGCGGTGCTGGTGCTGCTCCCGCTGGGGGCCATCCTCCTCACGTCGCTCCAGCGCAGCTTCGGCGCGGCGCTGACCTGGGAGACGTTGACGCTGACGCACTGGGCGGGTGTGTTGCTGGAGCCGCGCACGCTGCACGCCACGGGGCGCAGCGTCCTGCTGGCGGCGGGCGCGGGTGTCCTGGTGTGTGGGCTGGGGCTCGCGGCGGCGGTGCTGCGACGCGGGCTGCGCCGCCTGGGCACGGGCGTGGAGGCGCTGGCGGTATGGCCCTACGCGGTGCCGGGGACGGTGCTGGCCCTGGCGCTGCTGCTCGCGTTCTCCCGAGACTTGCGCTTCATCCTGCTGGACCGCGTCGCCTTCGTGCTCGCGCTGGCACACACGCCGTGGCTGCTGCTCATCGCCTACGTGGCGAAGTACCTCGCGCTGGGCGCGCGCAACAGCGAGGAGGCGCTCGCGCAACTGGACGCCTCGCTCACCGAGGCCGCGCGCGTCAATGGTGCCGGCCCCTGGCGCGCGTTCGTGGATGCGCCCCTGCCCCTGCTGCGGCCGGCGCTCACCGCGGCCTTCGTCCTGGCGTTCCTCGCCTGCGCGACGGAAATCACGATGTCCGTCCTGCTCGTTCCCGCGGGAACCGAGGTGCTCGGGACGCTGCTGTTCGAGCTCCAGAGCTACGCGGACCCCGCCGCCGCCGCGGTGCTGGCATGTGCCTTCATCGCGCTGGTGGTGGTGGGGCAGGCGCTGCTCGCGCTGCTGACCCGGCGGCCCTTGGACACGCGGTGATGGCGGAGGTGCCCGACATCGCCAGGGAGCCGGCGGCTTCCTGGCGATGCCTTCAGGACCTGCTCGCCATTACATGCACGCGCAGTACGTGCCCCGGATGCAGTGCCCGAATCCCTCGCCACAGAAGTGGTCACAGTCCGAGTTGCGCTCACAGATGGACTGCGTGAACTCAGGAGCGTTGGCCTCGGCCGTGGACGGCATGAACGCCATTCCGAAACCCGCCGCCAGTCCCACACCCAGCGCCATCAGCATCGCAATTCCATTCTTCTTCATCGCGTGACTCCTTTCGGGGAGCCTCCAGCCTAACTCCAGACTCAGACACGAGGCAGCCAATCCACACGCCGCGTGCTTCCGCGACGCAACAGCAGACTTCCTGACACACAGCGACATGGTGTTTCGGACACGGCCTCGAAGCACCGTCGCGCCAAAACCGAGGGACTCACGGCAAACGGCGGCGGCCAGGGTAGACTCCGTCACCGCCGCATGAGCAACTTTCGACGCGCCACTCGTGACGACAACACCGCGCTGCTCGACCTGTTCGGCACGGTGCCCATGCAGGGAGACCTGGTCCTCTCCGCACAGCGAGCGCCCGACTACTTCGGCCTCTACACCATGCAGCGCGGAGAGACGGAGGTCTGGGTCCACGGCGAGCACGGCCGGCTGGACGGCATGGGCGCCGTGCACGTGCGCGATGGCTGGCTGGAGGGCCGTCCGTGCCGGGTAGGCTACCTGGGAGACCTGCGCACCCGCTTCTCCGCGCGCCGGAACCGCGGCCTCGCGCGCTTCTACGGGCCCATGATTGAGGAAAGCGCCCAGCGCCTGGGCGTGGACACCTTCCTCACGGCCGTCATGGCCTCCAATGCCCCCGCGCTCCATGCGCTCGTGCGGCGGCGGCCCGGGCGCGTGAGCCAGCCGCACTACGCCCTGCTCCGTCGCTTCTCCGCCGTGTCCATCCAGTTCCTGCTCCGCCGCCGTCCCCGGCCAAGCGCCGTTACCGTGCGGCGCGCCACGCCCGCGGACGTCCCCGCTGTCTCGGCGTTGCTGGATGCCGACCACCGCGCGCGTCCTTTCGGCTACCGCTTCGACACGGGCGAGTTGGAGCACCGCCTCGCCCACTGGCCTGGGCTGCGAATCGAAGACACCTATCTGGCCTTCGATGCGACCGGCGCGCTGGTGGGCTGCACCAGCGCCTGGAACCCGGAGGCCGTGAAGCGCTACCGCGTCCATGCCTACCGTGGAGGCATGCGCTGGGTGCGGTGGGGCTGGGACACGCTGGCCACCGCGCTCCGCGCGCCGCGCCTGCCCGCGCCGGGCAGCGACTTCCGCTACTTCTATCTCTGCAACACCAGCGTGCGCGGAGAAGACCCGGCCGTCTTCCGCGCGCTCGTGGAGCGGGTGTACGCGGACTTTCACGGCCAGGGCTTCCACTTCTTCACGCTGTACCAGGACGAACTGGACCCGCTGGCGCCCGCGCTGAAGGGCTTCCTCCAGCGGCGCCTCGACTTCCACCTCTACGCCGTGACGCCCGCCTCACGCCCCCGGGACACCTTCCCCGCCGGGCGGACCGGCTTTGAAATCTGCCTGCCCTGACGCACTCACTCCGCTTGGAGCGTGAAGCGCCAGGGGACCTGCTCCAGGCCGGAAGCACCGGCGAGAAACAGCGTATGGAGACCGCTCCGGCTCGCCACGAACCGTCCGTCCCGCAGATTCGCCAGGAGACCGCCAGGAGCGATGAGCGTCACGCGGAGCGTGCCAGCGTCCAGGCCCAGCCGGTACGCGCGCCCCTCCTCCAGCCAGACGGAGAACACGTCCGTGTCGACGGCCGACTGGACCACACCGGACACCGAAGCCGGCAACGCCAGCACCTGCGCATCCTCGCTGGCGTCCGGATGGTCATCGAAGGCCACCTCCTCCAGCGTCAGGGAGAAACCCTCCACGCCATTCAGGGGCTGGAACATCAGGGTGACCTGCCGGGCGTCCCTCGCGCTGAAGAGATGGCGGCCGCCCCCCAACCCCAGGATGCCCACGGCGCCTCGCGGGTTCAGGGACAGGTCGGCGAACGGCGCATAGGACGCAAGATAGATGGCACGCACCTGGGTGTAGAAGGCGATGGCATCCGTGTCCTGAGGTGAGTCGAAGCGACCCGTGATGGCGGTTCCCGGGGAGATGACTGTCGCCGTCTCTGGAGAGTCGCCATGGTCATCCGTTCCCGCGTCCACCAGCGTCAGCACGAAGGAGTGCGCCCAGGGAGTCCCGCCTTGGATGCGAAGGGAGTAGGTGCCCCAGCGATTCATTCGGACCCGCAACTGGTCGGTCGTCGTGAGCGCCACGTTCGCGCCATCTTCGTCCACCACCTGGGCCGACCACCGCCCGGCCCCTTCCGTCCGCACCGTGTAGACATGCCCGGGCTCCCCCGTGAAGGAGAAGACATCCACGTCATCACGCGACTGAAGGGTGACCGCCACCGGGACACCCGGCGTCATGGGCGTGGCGGTCTCCTGTGTGTCGCCATGCTCATCGGGCCCCAGGTCCTCGAAGCGGCAGGCGGCATCCACCGGGAAGGTGCTTTGGTCGGCAGCCAGCAGCAGGAGCCAGTCTCGCTCGGACGTCGCCTGCAGGCTCACCGTGAGCGGCTCCCCTGACGTGCCCTGCACCGCATCCATCAGCAAGCCGGTCGCGGACCGCAGCGTCAATTGAAGGAACGGGTTGGGAGCCTGCTCACAGATGAAGCGGTAGCCATGCCCCACCCGCGAGCGGAAGGTGAACGCATCCGCGTCAAAGGGCGAGGAGAGCCGCACGGGGAACGACGTGCCGGAGCCGGCCTCCACGACGGTGGCCTCCTCCAACGTATCGCCATGGTCGTCCACGCCCAGCGACTCCAGCTCGTACGTGTAGCGCCCGTGCGAGTCCCTGCTGGAGACCTCGAAGTACCAGGTGCCCTCGGAGAGCGTGGGGAACCACGACACCGTCGCCCCCTCGACCATGGAAGGCATGTCCTGCGCGTTCCCAGCCACATCCAGCAACCGCACCCGGCACTCCACCAGCGTCAGCCTCGTGCACGAGAAGCGATACAGGCCGCTCGCCTCCACGGTGACGGCGAACAAGTCCCTGTCCAGCATCGCCTCCCGCCAGCCCTTGTCGATGCGGCCCTCCTGGGGCGACATGGGGAGCGTCAGCACCGTCGCGCTGTCAGGCGAGCCCCCATGGTCATCCGGCTGCGTGAAGGCGGCGACCGAGCACGTCAGCCCCGCGGCCCGCTCCCACGGTCCGCAGCGGCACATGGGCTGCCCCGCGTTGGAGAAGCAGGTGCCCGCGGTGCACCGCAGCCCCGCGCAGGCCACCTCATCCCCGGGCAACTCCACGGTGTGGCACGAAGCCAGCCCCAGGACGAGGAGCAGGAGCACCGGAAGCAGCCCCGGGGACCGGGCGGAGCGCCGTGCATGGACCATGACGTTCCGCCCTCCCATTCAGACCACCCGGTGCTTCCAGGTTCCGCGCCGGAACAGGATGACGGCCACCAGCGCCATCACCGAGAACGCCACCGAGATGGAAAGGAATGCCCCCGGCGGCCCCAAGCCCAGGGGTCCGGAGAGCACCCACGCCAGGGGCAGCTCCAACAGCCAGAAGCAACAGATGTTGAGCACGGTGGGCGTGGTGGTGTCCCCTGCTCCGTTGAAGGCCTGCGTCAACACCATGCCGAAAGCATAGAACAGGAAGCTGGCGCTCAGGATGCGCAGGGCGAGCACCGCTTCCTTCATGACCGCGGCGTCGTTCGTGAAGATGCCCACCACGGGATTGGCCGCGAGGACGAACAGCAGCCCCAGCGAGCCCAGGAAGACGGCGTTGATGCGCCCCGCCGTCCACACCGCGTGCTCGCCCCGCTCCGGCTTTCCCGCGCCCAGGCTCTGTCCCACCATGGTGGCCGCCGCGTTGCTCAGCCCCCACGAGGGCAGCAGCGCGAACAGCACGATTCGCAACGCGATGGTGTAGCCCGCCACCGCCGCGCTGCCGAACGTGGCCACGATGCGGGCCAGCACCACCCAGCTCGTCGTGCCCACCAACGCCTGAGCCGTGCCCGCGCCCGACATCCGCAGCATGGCCAGCATCGTCCCTGGTTCCAGGCGCAGGTGCTCGCGCCGCAGCCGCAGCCGGCCGGAGCCCTGCGCCAACCGGTAGAGCTGGTACACCACGCCGCAGGAGCGCCCGAAGGTGGTGGCCACCGCGGCGCCCATGACGCCCAGCTCCGGGAAGGGCCCCACGCCGAAGATGAGGAGCGGCGCCAGCACGATGTTGATGGCGTTGGCCAGCCACAACACCCGCATGGCGATGGCCGCGTCCCCCGCGCCGCGGAAGATGGCGTTGATGAGGAACAGCAGCAGGACGCTGCCCATGCCGCCCAGCATCACCTGCGTGTAGCGGATGCCGTGCTCCAGCACCCACGGCGAGCCGCCCATCAGCGCCATCAACGGCCGCGCGAAGTAGACGCCCGCCACCGACACCGGAATGGACAACACGACGCCCAGCCCCACCGCCTGCACCGCCGTGCGCGCGGCCCGCTCCGGGTCTCCTTCACCGATGCGGCGGGACACCAGCGCCGTGGCGCCGATGCTCAGCCCCGCGGCCGCCGCGTAGATGATGGTGAGCAGCGACTCCGTCAGTCCCACCGCTGCCACCGCGTCCGCCCCCAACCGGCCGACGAAGAAGACGTCGACGACGGCGAAGACGGACTCCATCATCATCTCCAGCACCATCGGCACGGCGAGCAGGAAGATGGCGCTGCGAACTGGAAGCCGGGTGAGGTCCCTCTCGGTTCCGTGAATGGCTTCCTTCACCGAAGCCCAGAACCCCTGAGGCCCCTCTTCGGGCGGACCTCCTGCTTCCGCCGGAACGGGTTCGAACCCGACCGGGGATGACTCAGACATGCCTGCCTCCGTTGGCGCCCTTCTGTCAGGAAGGCCGAAAGAGGTCCAGGGACGCCACGCCCCACGACACCTGACGCCTCTCCCCTCCCGGCCCCCTGCGCGGCGAGCGGGCAACCGCCCCCAGGGCAAGGCCCGGCCCTGAGAGCGTCGGACGCTGGACAACCTACCTGCGCCGTCGGGCCGTCGGGCCGCCGAGCGCGTGGGTGTAGGGTGCCGCGTCAATGGTCATCAGCCTGCCGCACGAAAGTGCGCCCGCGGTGCCTGTCGGGGGGGCCGCGCACTTCAGCCTCTCCAGCAGCGCTCGGGTGCTGGGAACTCTCCTCCTGGGTCCGGGAGCCAACATCGCGCAAGGCGCGGTGGTGCGCTCGCACGAAGGCGCCGTGCGGTTGGGCGCCGGCTCGGCCGTACTGGAGAACGGTGTCATCATCGGACTGCCGCAGCAGCCCGTCACGGTGGGAGAGCGTACCTTCCTGGACCACCGCAGCGTCGTACTCGGCGCGGAGGTCGGCGCGCTCTGCAATGTGGGAGGTGGCTCCATCCTCATGCCCGGCGCGCGCATCGGCACGCGCTGCCTGCTGGCGGAAGGAACGCTCATTCCAGCGGGCACCGTGGTACCGGACGACTCCGTCGTCGTGGGCCGCCCCGGCCGCATTCTCCGTCGAACCACCGCGGATGACCTGGAACGGCTCCGGAAGCGCCGCGGCGGAAGCCTCGACCTGCCGGGCCAGCCACTCACCGCTTTCTCCGCGAGAGATCGCGCAGAGGACGCCCCCATGGGACAGCTCTATACGTTTCGCGACAAGCACCCACTGGTGCACCCCACCGCCACCCTCTTCTCCTCGGCCGAGGTGACAGGGGACGTCATCATCGGCCCGGGCTGCATCATTGGCCCCGGGGTCAAAATCCTCGGGGATGGCAATGGCCCAGTCCGCATCGGCGCGGGCGTGCAGGTGCTGGCCAACACCGTGCTGCACCGGCTGTCGGACCACACGCTGACGCTGGAGGACGGCGCCATCATCGGTCCGGGCTGCACGGTGCATGGCAGCCACGTGGGCGCGAACACCGTGGTGGAGCCGGGTGCCATCCTCTGTGACGGAACGCGGCTGGGACGCGGCAGCTTCGTGGGCGCGGGCAGCCTGGTGAAGCAGGGCAGCGCCTTCGCTGATGGTGCGCACATCGAGGGCTTCCCGGCGACGCAGACGGGTACGTTGGCGTCCCTGCCGCCGGTGCCCCGCTGGGCGCTGCGGCCGGAAGACCTGCCGGGGCTGCGGCGCATCGGCTAGCGCGCCCGCATGCTCACCGCTGCCTGTCCGCGTGATTGAAGGCCGCGAGCAGCGTGCCCATGGCATGGAACGCCAGTCCCATGCCCCAGCCGATGGCGGGGTACTGCACCCACCAGCCCGGCCCCGAAAACAGGTCGATGAAGGTGAGCCCTCCCATGACGATGGTGTAGCTCGTCGCGTGTGACGCAAGGCCCATGTAGGCCCTGCGCATGCGGCGCTGCGCCTTGTCACGTCCCGCGCGCGCGGAGATGACGCTCTCCACGGCGGCTTCACTCACGCCCATCTCCCGGGCCATGGCGAGCAGGTCCTCCCGGGTGAGCGAGCGATCCACGTCCTTGCCCGCCAACGCGCGAGCCGTGGCCTCACGGATGATGTCCGCGGCCTCGTTCTGGGAAAAACTCGGAGGTGCACTGCGCTGCCGTGTGTCCGCCATGGGACGGGGACGCTAGCGCGGCGTATCCGCCACGAAAAGAGAAGCAATCCCCCCATGCCCACCAGGAAATCGAAATCGGCGGCGACGGAAGCCGGGGTGCGCTCAAGTCGCTCTATCGGTGAGTGACGCTCCGGGACGCGCGTCCGTGGCAGGGGGGCGCCTCCCGCGGCCGTAATGAAGGGGACTGAATGCCTCCCGGGACCTCCCGTCAGAAGGAGCAAGACGACGAAACAAGGCCACGGTGGCCATGAACGGGAGGCAGTCATGCGTGGAAAGCTGATGCGGGTGCTTGTGGTCATCGCAATGTCCGTCGGAAGCCCGGTCCTCGCGCAGGGCGTGCATGGCGCCTCCGGAATCCAGGCCCCCAACAACACCCAGGCCTGGGCACGGGGTGGCAGCGTGGATGCCGCGCGGCAGCGCGCGGAGAACGAGCGGCTGGAGCGGGAACGGCAGGCCCGCATCGAACGCGAGAAGAAGGCGCGCCTGGAGCGGGAGCGGCAGGCCCGCCTGGAGCGCGCGCGCCAGGAACGGGAGCGTCTGGCCCGCATCGAACGCGAGCGGCAGGAGCGCGAACGCATCGCCCGCCTGGAGCGTGAGCGCCAGGAGCGGGAACGCATCGCCCGCCTGGAGCGTGAGCGCCAGGAGCGCGCACGCTGGAACCGCGACAATCCCATGCACGGGCGCTCCGCGAGCAACTCCCGGCATGGCTAGTCTCCAAAGCATCCACCCCACGGACAGCCCCCCGTGGGGTGGATGCTTCAGTCGCGCATTCGCGTAACCCAGCGGTGGAGCAGGTCCACGCCGTGCCGGTCCACCTCCTCCATGGTGAGCGATTCGTGGCGCGCATGGCGCGGCCCACCCCTTGCCCGGAACGACGGCCGGTGCACGAACTCCAGGCGCTCAATCCACGCGCCGCCACCGCTTGCAGGAACGTGTTGCCCCAGACAGCCGCCTGTGCCTTTCAGCGGTGAACCCGAGTCAAGCGAGCCAGCCCACCAGTGACGGCTTCCGTGCGCTCCACTGCCCCCGGGGGTCGTTCCGCGTCGAAAGGCCCCGACAGAATAATGAGGCGCCCACGCACATGGTGAGGACGATGCCTCCATCCGACGCCGCAGCTCTCGGGAGCAGCCACCGGCAGCCAGCCAGCGAAACCCCCGTCGGGTATCCCTTGGAGCATGCCCACACGGTCCAGTTCTATGAGGACGAGGCAATCGTCATCGACATCGTCGAGGCCTACATCACGGGCGGGCTCGAACGAGGAGACCCGCTCGTCATCATCGCCCAGGCGAGCCACCGGCAGCAGCTCATCGCGCGACTGGTGGCCGCGGGCGTGGACACCGCGGCGGTCATCGCGAGCGGGCAGCTCACCCTGCTCGAGGCCCGTGAGACACTCGCGCGCTTCATGGTGGGGGGGCGCCCGGACTGGGAGCGCTTCCGCGAAGTCATCGGCACCGTGATTGAGCACAGCCTCGCGGCCGCGCGCCCTGGCGCCAAGGTACGCGCCTACGGCGAGATGGTGGATGTCCTCTGCCTGGATGGGATGCCGGACGTGGCTGTGGAGCTGGAGGCACTGTGGAATGACCTCAGCGTGCTGTACCCCCTGTCCCTCCTGTGCACCTACGCCATCGGCCACTTCGGCCAGGCGGCGCACGCGCGGCCCTTCCTCGATGTCTGCAAGGCGCACGCACACGTCATTCCCACCGAGCGCTACACACGGCTCGCGGATTCGGAAGGACGGCTGCGAGAAGTCACCCTCCTCCAGCAGCGCGCCCAGGCACTGGAGGCGGAAGTCAAACAGCGGCAGCAGGCGGAGCAGGCCCTCCACGAGGCGCTCCATCGCCGGGATGAATTCCTGGCCCTGGCCGGTCACGAGCTGAAGACGCCCCTGACCGCGCTCCAGCTCCAACTCCAATCACTCCCCTCCGCGGTGGCGCGGAAGGATGGTGGCGGACGCCTGCTGGAGCGGCTGGACAAGGCCATCCGCCATACCGAGCGGCTCGCCACGCACATCGACGGGTTGCTCGACGTCTCCCGCATAGGAGAAGGCCAGGTGCCCTTGATGATGGAGCCGCTCGACCTGTCACGGCTCGTCCGAGAAACGGTTGCCCGCGCCATGACTCCGGCGGCCGAGGCGGACTGCCCCATCCAGTTGAGGGCGGAGGTCCCCATCGAAGGCGTGTGGGACCCGCTGCGGATTCAGCAGGTGGTGGGCAACCTCCTGGTCAATGCCTTCAAGTACGGCAAGGGCCGGCCCATCGAGGTGCGGGTGGACGGCGCACCGGACCACGCGCGCATCCTCGTGAGAGACCACGGCATCGGCATTGCCCCCGAGCACCAGGAGCGCATCTTCCACCGCTTCGAACGCGCCGTTCCCTCGAGCGCCTTTGGAGGACTGGGCCTGGGGCTCTACGCAGCCCGTCAGGTCGTGGTGGCCCACGGCGGCACCCTCCGCGTGGAGAGCGAGGTGGGCCAGGGCGCCACCTTCATCGTGGAACTACCCTACCGTCCGCAGTAACGCGGCGACGGACTCAAATCCAGAAGGCCATGTCGCGCTCGGCGTCCTCGGGCCCCGAGCCCTGGCCGCCCTCCCGCAGCCAGCGGCGATACGCCTCGATGTCGGCGTGGTGCAGGTCCGCCTCCGTGCCGGAGTAAACGCCTCCACCCGGGCCGTCCAGCAGCGCCTCGCGCTGGATATCCATGATGACCACGTCCTGCTGGATGACCTGCCGCGTGTACCACCGCACCAGCGGCATCATGGCGCGTCCCACCAGCGCACCGGGGACATCCACCGGCAACCGATAGCTGATGGCCGTGTAGACGAGGCTGTCCGTGGGCCCGATGGGCGTGCACTGCGAATTGATGACGAAGCCGTGCTCGCCCCACAAGTAGTCCACGCGCGTGACATTGGGGACGTAGAACTTGTCCGTGTGGAGCAGCGGCAGTCCGCGCGGATTGAAGAGCCGGCCCAGGCCCGTGACGGTGTCCTGTGCCTGCTTGTACGTCACCAACACGCTGCCCGCCGTGCGCCGCACCGTGGCCGGCACTCGCTTGCTGGCGGGCCTGCGGAACCAACCTGGATGCACGAAGAGCGTGTGCGGGACGTCCATGAAGTTCTCGACGAGGTTCGTCACCCCGTTCGGGAAGCGCGTCACCATGAAGTAGACGGTCCACCCCTCCTGGTCCCAGTAGGGCACGCGGAACGGCGCGGACCGCGCGGGCTCGGCGCCGCCCATGTAGACGAAGACAAGGCCGTCCTGCTCCAGGGTGGGAAAGCGCGTCAGGCGTCCCAGCGCGCAGGGCGTGGTCGCCAGTCCCTCCCGCGCGCAGGCGTCAGCGTCGAGCAACTCGCTTCGCTGCGAGGGCCCCAACGAGGGCACCTCCACCACGGCGCCCGACGCATCGTAGACCCAGCCGTGATACGGGCAGCCGATGCGGCCATCGAAGACCGCGCCCCGAGACAGCCGCGCATTCCGGTGCAGACACCGGTCCCGGAGAGCGGTGGGCTGCCCATGTACATCACGGAAGAGGACCACCCCCGTGCCGAAGAGGGTCCGCGCCAGGGGCTCGCCTTGCTTCAGTTCGGTGGAGAGACACGCCACGTACCAGAAGTCCTTCAGCGCGCCACAGCGCGTGAGGTCGGCTTCGGCTTCCAGGTCCACGTTGAGGGCGGGCGAGGTGTCGCGCGAATACAGACGCAGTGGCGGTCTCATGTGGCGGCTCCGGAGAAATGGTCCGACCAGCCCGTCAGGCGGTGCAGGTCCAGGGGCTTGATGTCGCCCGCGCGCTGGCCCAGCGCGACGCAGCGGGCCTCGTAGCGGCGAGCCCCGTCCGCCACGCGCACGGCGCGCACCGGACCGAGCTGTCCCAGGGCTCGCGCGTAGCCGTAGTGGTGTCCCTCGCAGAGGGCGTGCTCCACGGCCTCCGCAGCGGCTGCGAGCCGTGGGGTGGGGGCGTCCGTCTCCAGGAACAAGACGTAGGACGGCGCGGGAGTCCACTCGGGCGCCAGCATGGAGAAGCCGGGGCGCGCGCCGCCAAAGAAGTCCGGAAGCACGGCATCCAGCACGGCCCCAACGCGCGTGCCGGCGAGCTTCTCGCCCACCAGGTCACAAACGGCGTCCGCTCGGCCGACGAAGCGAAGGCAGGGCGTCGCGTGTTGGAAGCCCTCCACGCGGACCAGGTCGCCCAGGCGGTAGCGCAGCAGGCCACCCGAGGTGGACAACAGCACCGTGTACGTACGGCCCTGCTCCAGCTCGTGTGCGAGGCGAGGTCGCGAGGTGGGCTGCTCGCTGTCGATGAACTCGAAGAAGTGGCTGCGCACCGCGAGCACGGGGGCTGGCGCATCGAAGAGGGGCACGGTGACGACGCCCTCCGTGGCCAACAGCCCCTTGCCCTGCACCTCCACGCCCGGAAAGCGGCGGCATGCGGCGGGCAGCGCGTGGGCGGCCTGTGCGTCCGTCCACATGCTGAGGAGCGACAATCGAGGCCACAGCTCGCGAGCGCTCCAGCCACCTCGCAGCACCTCACGCAGCAGCGAAGCCCGCTCCGGGCGCGGAGAGAAGCGCATCCGGGCCAGCACCGCTTGCATCGCGGCTTCATCGTGCGCGGCGCCGGACGCAGGCGGCCGGCAGCGCCCTCGCGTCAGGTCATCGGCCAGTCGCTCCCCGTGCCGCTCCAGCGCGTCCATGAGGAGCGTGAGAAAGCTGGGGTTCCACACGCTGATGAGAGACAGGTCCTCGCGGGCGACGAGATGCCAGAGCGTCACGTAGCGACAGGACTCCACATCCGGCAATGCCCCCACTTCACCGGGCACCGCGAAGATGCGGGACAGCAAGGGGCGCAGCACGCGCGAGAAGTAGGCGCTGTCCTCCGCGCTGCCCACGGGAATGCCGCCCGCCGTGCGGTCCTGCTTTCGCGCCAGCGGGGAGATGGACCAGTAGCTGGCGCCCTCGCGCAACGCGGGCCGGCGGTGGAGCAACTCGAAGAGCATGGGGGCCAGGGCGCGCTGGAACTCGGCCAGGAGTCCGCGTGTCATGGGCACCCGCTTGCTGGCGCCCGAGGAGCCGCCAGAGAGTTCGAAGCGCAGCACTGGCTCTCGCGTGAGCACTCGGGCCTCGCCCGCGGCGATGCGCTCCACGTCCGGAGCCAGCGCGTCCGGTGTCACCCACGGCACGGCGGCCTGGAAGTCACGGGCGTCGCTGATGCTGTGGAAGCCAGGAATGCGCTCCGCCTGCACGCTGCCCGCGGCCGAACGAAGCACCCGCTGCAGACACACCGCCTGCGCGGCCTCCGGATGGCGCAAGGCCCGGTAGAAGCGCAGCGCGGGGGGAGCGAGCACGGCCCGCAGGCCGCTCAACGGCAGGGAGGAAGCACTCACGACGGCCTCACGTCCCCACGCGGACACCGGCGTTCCGCAGCCCTCTCCGGGCCCAGCCGCGAAGCTGTCCGGACACACTCCGCCCCAGCGCCAGGAAGAGGTCCCACCAGCGAATCTCCACCAGGCACACCAGTTCCTCGCCCTCGCCATGGCGCGGATTGCGCTCGGCGAAGAAGGCGATGTCGGGGTGCAGTGCCGCCGCGCGGTCGATGGGCGCGACGCCGTCCCGCACGCGATAGTGCGCGCCCTGGAAACGGAGCGTGCCCCGCGACGCGTCGTACTGCGCGCCGAACCAGCGGGTGGCCAGCGCGCGCAGGAAGTCGGCGCGGCCGGGAGGCGGCGTCCAGTCCCGCCGAGGCATCGTCCTGGGGAAGTAGTTCACCGCGAGCAGGTACGTCTTGAAGCCGGCGCTCAACAGCAGCCAGTGCACCGGCCGCAGGGGATGGCGGAGCTTGCGCGACAACACGAAGCGCCCGAAGCACACTTGCAACACCTTGTGGCCCCACCAGTCGGGGTGGATGACCGTGTCGCCCGAATACACCACCTCCACCCGCTGCCCGCCCGCGAGTTCCTCGGCGACGCGCAGCGTGCTGAAGCCCACCAACTCCCCGCCTCGCCGCGTGTGGAGGAGGATGACGTACTGCTTGGCCTCCAGGTCCTCGGAGAAGCGCTCCGGCGACACGCCCGTGTAGCAGAGCTGCATCAGCGCCAGCATCTGCCCACGCTGCGCCTCCGTGAGCGCATCACGCCGCACCGTCGAACCCTTGAGCGGCGACATCATGGCCGGGCACGCCCCTGCAACACCTCCGCGTCAGGAGGCTGCCGAAGCTCATGCGTGCGGTCCGGCGACAGCGACACCTCCTGCACGTCGCCCCCGTACCAGTGCACCCGCGCCGTCACCAGCCCCGAGTACCGGCCCAGCCCGAAATGCAGCCGGGCGTCCGCCGATGCGGAGAAGCCTCCCATCAACCCCACCTCCTGCACCTGCTCCACGCGCTTGCCCGCCTCCTCGTAGGAGACGACCACCCGGGTGCCCACCGCGCTCCGGTGTGTGCGACCACCGTGCCCCACCAAGGAGAGCCCCACGAAGTGCGCATCCTGACGCCCCTCCGAGCGCAGCGTGTTGCGATACAGCGACACGGGCCCGTGCTGATTGGTGATGAGCGCGTCCAGGTCGCCATCCCCATCCATGTCCGAGAGCAGCACGCCTCGCGAGTTGTCCGGGTCGTCCAACCCGAGCTCGCGCGCCAGGTCCACGAAGTGTCCGGGCTTCGCGTCGCCCAGGTTGAGGTACGCGCGGCGCGCTTCGTTCGGGTAGATGGTGCGGCCCCGGATGTCGCCCCACTTGTCCGCGTACGTGTGGATCTCCGGACCGGACTGCATCAGCTTGTGATTCACGTACCAGTAGTCCTTGCGCTGGCCGTCGGGGATGCGCCACCGCGCCGCGTCCAGGCGGTCATCCACCATGCCATTGGCCTGCACCAAGTCCGGCCAACCATCGTTGTCCAGGTCTCCCGCCGCCGCGCCCCAGCCGAAGCGCCGCTCGTTGAGCGCGCCGCGGAAGGTGGCCTCGTCCCGGAACTCCGGCGTGAAGGCGTCCTTCCCGGGGCCCACCATCCACAGCAGGCTGCCCTCCGCCTGGAGCGAGTGGTGGACGTTGGAGACGTACAGGTCCAACCAGCCGTTGCGGTCGAAGTCCGCCACGGAGGCATTCATGCCCTTGTACGTGTCCTTTCCAATCTCGCCGAAGAGCCGGCCCGCCACGCGGCGGAAGTGCTTGCCGCCCTCGTTGAGGTAGACGTCGTCCGGCCCGAAGTCGTTGGCCACGTACAGGTCCGTCCACCCGTCGCGATTGAAGTCCACCGTGCTCACCGCCAGCGACCAGTGCGTCTCCGGCATGCCCATCGCGGCGATGTCCACCTTCTCGAAGGTGCCATCTCCCTTGCCGCGATAGAGCGCGTTGAGCCCACCGTTGGCCGCGTTGTGCCAGCCGTCGTGCATGAAGCGGAACATGCGGCGGTCGTCGGCGTGCTCGGGCTCGGGCAGCCGGAAGAGGTTGAGCGGCACCGGCGGCTCGTAGCCCGGCAGGTGCGTGGTCATCACGTTGAGCACGAAGAGGTCCAGGTGCCCGTCCCGGTCGTAGTCCAGGAAGGTGAGGCCCAGGCTCACCGCGTGGTCCGTCACGCCCGCGGCCTCCGTCACGTCCTCGAAGCCCGCGGTGCCCGTCTCTCGCAGCGTGTTGCGCAGCAGCCGGACAGGCCCGAAGGCCACCGCCACCGCGAGGTCCAGGTCGCCGTCACCGTCCCAGTCCACGAAGGTGCCGCCGCCCGGTAGGCCCTCTTCCTTGTAGCGGGTGGCGAAGCGCTCCAGCGCGGGCTCGGGCACCCGTTCGAAGCGGAGGTCGCCGAGGTTGCGATAGAGGATCGCATGGTCCTCGGGCCGCGCCAGCGGGTGCGTAAGGAACAGGTCCGGCCGGCCGTCCCCGTCGTAGTCCCCCACGGCGACGGAATCCCCCACCGCCACCAGCCACTTCGCGACGTGCCCCAGCCGTGAGTCCAACTCCTCGAGCGTGTTGCCCATGGTGGAGTCGAGCCCCGCGGCCCGCGCCTCCACGCGCTCCATGCGGAAGTCCAGCGGCGAGGTCCGGACTCCGGGCGTGGCGGCCAGGGTGTAGCCACCCACCATGAGGCCTCCCAGCCCGCCCACCACCGCCGCGCGCTTCAGCCAGCCGGAGGACACCAGCGTGCTCAGCGACTCGCGCAACCCGCGCTGCCAGGCGGCTCGCGCGTGGAGGAAGAGGAAGCGGACCGTGGCGCACGTGAGGGCCGCATAGAAGAATGTGTAGACGCTCTCCTTGAAGTGCAGCACCAGGTCCACCAACGTCACCGCCAACGCCAGCAGTATCTGCCCGCGCCGCGTGCCCGGTGACGTGGCCGGGTCGGTGAGCATGTAGAAGACGAAGATGAAGAACGACGGCGCGCCCAACGTACCGAGGAAGAGGACCTCCGGCGGCAGGTGGTGCCGGAGCACATAGGCGCGCAGCGCCGTCTGGAGCGCGTAGAAGAAGAGGAAGCTGACCACCAGCCACCCGCGCCCCACCCGGAAGAAGAACAGCACCAGCGCCGCCATGAGGATGAAGGCGGAGAGGGCCACCTCGCCGTTGGCCCACTGGTAGGCGGGCGCGGCGGTGATGAGCTCGCGCGTGAAGAGCAGCGACATGGCCACGCCGAACATGGACGGATTGAAGACGTGGCGCCCCTGGAAGGTGAGCACGTACTTCGAGCCGATGGCGATCCACACCGGAAGGAGGAGCAGCCAGCTCGAATGCGAGTAGTTGAGCAGCAGCGCCAGCGAGCAGCAGGAGATGTACGCGCTCAGGGGGACGACCTTCTGCCGCTTCAGTCCCCACCCCAGCGCGACGTCCAGCACGTTGCCCGTCACCACGATGGCGGCCATCTGCCACGGGCTGCGGTTGAAGCCGAAGAAGGTGAAGCCGAGCACGCCGTAGAGCGTCAGCAGGAAGGCGAAGGGCAGGCGCGGGTCGTTCCAACGAGGCCAGACCCAACCCCAGCGCTCGACGCGCGGCGCCGTGTGTTGCGGGATGTACACCTGTGCAGCCGGGCTCACCCCGGGACCAACGCTCATGGAAGCCCGCCTCCCGCCGAAGCGCGTCGCCGCGCGCGTGCGGAGCGTGCCCCGTGGAGCGCGCCCTGTCCAATCAGGTCAGGGGCTTGCAAGAGCCCCTGCTGTCCATGCATCCATGCCATGCCCGGGGCATTGCAAACTCCGGGCACAGGTCCTTCAGCACGCGCGCTTTCCGATGCCCTCTCCGCACACCCGAGCCCTTCTCGCCATCCTGGCCGCTGTCTGCATCGTGGCGGCGGCCGGGTTTCGTCACGCGCAGAATGTGAAGGGCTCACGAGGCGGACGCATCTCCGGTCCCAAGCTGGCGTGGCTCTTCTACGCGGTGTTCCTGTGGTTCCTCGTGTGCCCGCTGGTGGCGCTGGACGTGGCCGTGCCGGAGGAGGCGCGAGGCGTGCTGGGCGCGTTCGCCGCCTTCATGTGGCTGCGAGGCGTGGCGGAGCTGTACCTGCTCTACGGCGTGAAGCGCTGGCGTCCTCCGTATGGCGTGGCCCATGACGTGGCGTGCATCGCCCTGGTGCTCGGAGGCCTGTTCTGGGGCCGGGCGCGGTGGCTGGGCGTGCTCGGCCCCGAGGACCTGTGGGCCCTGGCCTTCCTGGGGCTCGTGCTCGTGAGCCTGTTCGTCGAGGTCGCCTACGCGGCCCTGTTCTTCCACGCCGTGGAAGGACGAACCACGGGCGAGGACGGCATCTGGTTCGCGGACGAAGAGCAGGCCCGGTTCCGCCGCATCAACCGGCTGACCCTTGCGCTCAACGTGCCCCTGTACGCGGGACTGGCGGGCCTGCTGGCGGTGGGGGCGTGGTAACGCTTCCGCTGCCGTTTCTGGAGATCAAGAGCAGACATACCCTTTGGGGTCTTCTTTCCATATACTGACCTGACAGGTCATACCGAATGCACTCATTCTCCATCCTCTCAGAGGCCAGTGCGCCCAAGGACTGCCTCATTGCCCAAGTTCCCGCGCCCTTGATCCCCAAGAAGTGGCGAATCAGCGCGGGACTGCCAATGGGACATCACTTCCCGCCCAATCTCATCTTTCAGATGGACCGTGGGCACCCGGGCCAAGCCATCCCAGACCTCGTGAGTAACACTGAACGCATCAGCATCGTGTCCGGCAAACTCAAGTCCTTACTGGAACAGCATGCAGCAGCCCGCATCGAATTCCTTCCCATCTCCATTGCCCGAGCCAATGGGAGAATCGTCGCGAAGGACTACTTCATCGCCAACGTGCTGGACCATGTCGATTGTGTCGACAAGGCGCGCAGCGAGGTGGAAGAGCTAAACCCCGACCCAACGATGCTTTCAGGGCTTTTCCGTCTCCAAGTCCATTCGTCCCAAATCCCAGCTGAAGCCCGTCTTTTTCGGCTCAAGAGCATGCCACCCGCAGTGCTGATCCGAGACGACCTGCGAGCCATCCTCGATGCCGCCAGCATCACTGGGGTGAAGTACATCACCATGGGCGAAGAGTGCACCATCTACTGACTCCGGACTTGCCTCTGCCAGTCGTCAAGAATTCCTGGTGCACCAGACGCCCCCTCGGAACGGGTTCGGCATGGCTGCCAGTACTGGTAGTTTGCCCCGTAGCAGCTTGGACCTCCTGCCGAATCGAAAAATCATGGGACACCCTACCCTCGAGAACGAAACGCCCTTTGCCTTCGACATGATGGGCCTCGCCGACGAGGACGGGAGGCCACTGCTTCTACTCGTCGTGAAGGCCACGTACGACTTCGGAACGTCTGGGCTCAAACTCGCGGGCGAACAGTTGCCCGTGACGTGGGGCGGCGAGTCCTGGGGCAAGCCCGGAGAGTCCAGCGACAAGTACGAACCCGAGAGCGCCTTCATCAAGCTGGCCACGGACGTGGCGCTGATTGGGCATGCCTACCCGCCACAGAAGGGCGCCACCGAGGCACTGGTGGCTCTTCAGGTCGGGCCGCTGAAGAAGGCCGTGCGCGTCCTGGGTGAGCGGACCTGGTTCAAGAGCATGGGGCATGTCGCGGCCACCAAGCCGCTCCCCTTCGACAAGATTCCGCTCACGTGGGAGCGCGCATTCGGCGGCTGGGACCGGACGGACACCGTGAAGCCGGCCTTCGAGCCGCGCAACCCCGTGGGAGTGGGCTTCCGCGCCAGTCCTCGCCACTTCGAGGAGGGGCTGAAGCTGCCCAACCTGGAGGATCCCGCCACGGAGCCCCTGCGCGACTTCGGCCAGAAGGTGGTGCCCGCGGGCTTCGGCTTCACCTCCCCGCACTGGCAGCCTCGCGCCAGGTATGGCGGCACCTACGACGAGTCCTGGAACAAGTCGCGCAAGCCCTTGCTGCCCAAGGACTTCGACCGGCGGTTCTTCAACGCCGCCGCGCCGGGTCTCATCGCTCCCGGGTACCTGAAGGGGGACGAGCCGGTCATCATCGCTGGCGCCTCTCCCAAGGGCCGCCTGTCCTTCGCGCTTCCGGGCCAGGCCGCTCCGGTCGTCACCGTGGCGCTCGCAGGAGGCGAGGACGCGACGCCCCCCATGCACCTGGACACCGTGACCCTGGATACCGACGAAGAGCAGGTGACGCTCCTCTGGCGTGGACATGTCGCCCTGGGAGAGGGCCTCCACGATGTGCGGGGCCTGAAGGTCACCGCCCAGGGAGTGACTGCGCCCAAGGCGGCCTGAGCGGGGCCTGCGTAGGGGCATGTATCCAGCGGCGCCGCCGTGCTCCGGCTTCGCGGTGGCTTGCCTCGCACCGCGTGGCCTCGCCGGGGTATTCTGTTCCCCTGGAGGTGGCTGGCATGGCGGTCAATACCGGTGTGAACAAGATGTCCGTGGTGACGAAGGACAGTGGCGGCGTCACCGTTGCCTTCCCGGACGTGTGCAAGACGCCCAGCCCGGCCGGGCCCGTGCCCATCCCCTACCCCAACGTGGCCCAGTCCTCCGACACCGACAAGGGCACGAAAAAGGTCTCCGTCGCTGGCAACCCGGTGTGCGTGAAGGACTCCAACTTCAAGACGAGCACCGGCGATGAAGCCGGCACCGCTGGCGGTGGCGTGGCATCCAGCAAGACCAAGGGCAAGGCGGAGTTCGTCAACTTCTCCTTCGACGTGAAGTTCGAAGGGAAGAACGTGGCGCGCGCCTTCGACCTGATGCTCCACAACGACAAGAACACGCCGCCGTTCCCCGTCATGCAGGGTCCTGTCATTGCGATGAGCAAGAACGATGAGGCCCCCAAGTGCCGCGTCTGCGACAAGGGCCTGTAGTCATTCTTCCTCTCCTTCCTAGCAGGCTGCGCGAATGAGCATCAGCAACCCGTCTCGCGCGACACCCCACTCGGCCTCCACGCTGCCTGGCGATGCCATCGTCATCACCGGGCTGGGAATGGTGTCTTCGCTGGGAGCAGACGTCGTAACAAGCTGTGCCGCAGCTCGAGCAGGACTCACCCGTTGGAAAGAGCTTGATATCCGTGTAACGGATAAAGACACCCTTGAGGCTGTTCCGCTTCAAGGACAGGAAATCACTTGGCTGACTCACGGTTTCGAAGGTTTCGCTCGCTGGCTCCGGCTGGGTGATGCAGCTTTACGGGACCTGTTGGAGTACTCACAACTGGGACGAGCAGCACTCCCACACACGGGCATCTACCTACAACTGCCCGGGCGACTGCTCGCGCAAACCCACCTCCAATCCAATGTACTGAGCCGGATCCCCGAAGGAGAGCGAGCGCGGGTGGCAAGTGCACTTGCCTCCGAACGTGCCGAAGCCGAAGCGCAGTTCACCCGCAGACTCATTCCCGAACTGCTGGAACTGAATCAGCTCTCCATCCCACCACGCGCCCAGGCCTATTTTTTTGGGGGAGCCGCGACGTTCTCCCAGGTCCTCACTCGTGCGATGGAAGCGCTGCGGACCCGAACACTGGAGCGATGCATCGTGGGAGGTATCGACTCCTGGGTCGATGACGAACCACTCACGCAGGCGTATGAGCTGGGACTTCTGCGCACGCCCGACAAGCCCGTGGGCCGCTTTCCCGGAGAGGCTGCCGCCTTCGTCCTCCTCGAGCGCCTGGACTGTGCTCGCGAACGCGGCGCTGTCATTGAAGGACTGCTAGGCCCGGTCGCCTCCGCAGAAGAAAAAGGGCACCGCTTCGCCCAACGTCCCATCACGGGCACCGCTCTTTTTGAGTCCATTTCCACTTGCTGCCATCCCCCTACGAAGCAGGAAGACATTGGACTCTCCATCATCAACTTGAATGGGGATGAAGTGCGTGCGCGCGAATACGGCCACGCACTTGTCCGCATGGAAGAAGCGGGACTCCCCGCTTCGGCCCGACGCTGGTACGTCGCCGAACACTTTGGCGAACTTGGAGCCGCGACGGGCGCGACAGCAATCTGTTTAGGCGTCAGAGGTCTGGTCAGGCAGTACGCCAGAAGCCCGGCGATTCTGGTGGCGTTGCTGGATGACGAGCCGCACCGAAGCGCGTTCCTCCTGCGCGAAAGCCCCTGGCGCCCAGAGATTTCACCGAACAGTGCAACTCATGTGAGGCAGTCATGAGCAAAGAACATTTTGAAGCACTTTCGAATGACAAATCCCACGTAGCGGGTGAAGACAACGGCTGCGTGACCCGCTGCATCTATGAGACCCAGAGTGGAAAGATGGTCTGCACCTTCAAGGGTCATGGATACAAGGAGAATGGCTTCAATTACCAGAAAGGCTGCCACGAAGCGGACTGGTACAACCTTCCCATCCACGAAGAAGGCAGCGATGCGCGCAAGCGATTCAACGCGATCTTCTCCACCGCCTTCAAACAGGAATGGAGAGACCCCAGCAAGCGCGCGCAAGCCTGGTATATGGGGGCAGGTCCCTACGGCCACCTCAACTTCGTCGGGAGTGGAAGATGGCCTTGGTCAAACAATGCGCACCACATCGTCCCTGTGGATGACGTGTTGAGCAAGTTGCTCACAGTCGACGAGCTCAAGACCCTCCAACAAGCGAAGTACAACGTCAACAAGGGCATCAACATCATCTATCTGCCCAATGGCACCCGGCACGCCACGTTATTCCAGTTGCTCAAGCACCCCAGGTATCATAGCACCTACAGCATGGATGTACGGGCGCGCGTCAATTCCATCCGGAAGAGCCTGACGGCAGCAGCGGACAAGGAGCGCGAGAAGCATCCAGAAGCCACTCCGGAGACCCTGCCTCGTCTCGGAGAACAACTCCACGCATTTTCGAATCGGACACGCCAGGACATCCGGGACGCTGGCGTCATGGAACCTGGCGCTCACCTCAACAAGCTTTTCGAACTGCTCGACTCACGGTAACTGCCCCATGCCATCCTTCTTCATCCTTTCGACTGTTCGGGAGCCGAAGAACTGCGTCATCAACGAAGAGCCCGAATCGATTCGCGGCACGAGCTGGCGCATCAGTCGCGGCGTGCGCATGGACGAACGGTTCCCCTCGGACGTGGTGCTCCAGATGGATGGGGAGAACAAGGGGCTTGCGACCCCAGACCTCATTGCGAACACCGTGCAGTTCGCCATCGTCTCCAACCGGCTCAAACAGTTACTCGCTGAGCATTCCGCCGCCCACATCGAGTTCCTCCCCGTCTCCATCGCCAATCACAAAGGCCGGATTGCAGCGAAGGACTTCTTCGTCGCGAACGTGCTCGACCAGCACGACTGCATTGACCTGGCGCGAAGCGATGTAGAACAGCTTGGCTTGGAGCCGGAGATACTTTCTGGCCTGTTCCGGCTTCATGTCCTGGAAGACCGGGTTCCTCCCGAAGCGAAACTCTTTCGCCTGAAGTCCATGCCTTCCGTCATCCTCATTCGTGACGACCTGCGTGCGGTCCTTGATGCCGCGGGAATCACGGGCGTGAAGTACATTGGCATGGGCGACCGCTGCCGCATCTACTGAGCCAAGCCTCCGACATGTTCTCCGACACCCTGAGAACCCTCCAGGACGACGCTGTCTTCGGGATTGAAGAAGCAGTCCGCAGCATCCAGCGACAGGATGCCAACGAACGCTCAGGGCAGGCCTACACCATTGCAGCGCTGTGCCATCGTCGGCTCGCCATCTGCGCACTCCTCTTGGATGCAAGGCCCTCTCGATTCGGCACCCACCTGTGCCACTCCGCACAGGCTCGCCTCCACTTCCATCAACTCGTCGAGAACGGACATCCTGCTGAGCCTCAGTATCTCTGCGTCAGCAAGGAGTTCTCCTTCATCGATGCACTGGCCGCAGGTCAGAACGACCTGGCGGCAGGTATCGCGCGGCGCTCCGCCATCCGCCACAACCCTGAATTCGAATACGAGGACGACTTTCTCCTCCACCACTTCCTTCAGCAGCTTCTTCTGCAAACGACAGGGGTGCAGTCCGCAGAGCTTCCCGCGTTGCTTGAACGATGGGAGGCAGTGCTGGAGGGGGGCGCGGACGCCTACCTTGATGCGTGTCGTGCACTGTTGGCCAGGCAGGCACAAGTCTTCGATGATGCCCTACAGGCCATCATTGACGCACGTCTTCTGCGGTTCCAGAAGATGAGCCGCACCTCCAGTCCTGAAGAGGAACTACGGAAGACAGAAGGTGCACTCTTCATGAATGGGCTTGCCCTGGTGCGACTTGCTGAACTCCGGGGGATGGAGACCCGGCGTGAGTACACCATGATTCCTGCACTGGCTCGCATCCCCACGGGGCAGCGCGCACCTTCCGCGACGGCGTGGATGCTTGCCAGGCAAGAGTCGGCGGACTGAGCGAGCAGATGCGCGTCCATGAGGCAGGCGCCGTCGAGCACCTACAAAGCTCCCCTCATCCAAGATGCCTTCGTGGAGAGGAACTGACGTGACGAACATGCTGACCTGGCGTCCACCGCACTGGAGTAACTATGAGACGCACCTCGATGAGGCAGCGTTCCGCTTGAGCCAGTGGGAGGCAGCACTCGACGCGCCCGACTTCATCTTGGAGGAAGCCGCGGAGCTGGAGGAACAGCTCGCTGCGCATATCGACGGCCTCGTCTTGGGCGGAGAGCCTGTCGCCCATCAGCTGCTGGAGCCCTCGCTGGCCTCCGAAGAGCCAGAACACATCACCGTGGCCGCGCTGTCCCTCCTCAAGGGCGAAGCCCCCTCCGGTACCGAAGCGGTGCTCAGTGCGCTTGAGTCGGCCGAACCGCCCGCGCTCGCCGCTCTCCAGCGCGCATTGGGACTCGCCCCCTTTCCAGCACTTCTTTCGAGCCTTCCCGCCCTGCTGCAGAAGGATGACGCACTCCCGGAACTGCAGGCGCTTGTGCTCGATACACTCGGCCAGCACGGAGTCGCCACCCACCAGCAGTGTTTGCCCTGGGTCACGCATCCCGTGCCACAAGTAGCCGCCGCTGCGCTTCGCGCCGCGAGCCGCTCCCGACTGCCACTGGAGCCCACCCACATTCAGCGCGCGATGAACTCAACCTCATCCGACCTGCGCGATGCCGCCATCGTCGCGGGACTGCTATCCGGGCACAGCGCTGCGTGGACTGCCTGCCAGGCCGCTGCGGCACCGGGCGGCACCGGAGGGAGACTCCCCTTGCTCCTGCTGGGACTGAACGGCGACGAACGGGATCTGAAACGCATCCTCGGACGGCTCTCCGATAAATCACTTCAAGCAGACGTGCTCTGGGCATTGGGTTTCTCCGGTCGATTGGATGCTGCCGATGCCTGCATGGAGCTGCTGGGACAGGGCCCCATCGCCGCGCTCGCGGGGGAGGCCTTCAGCGCCATCACCGGATTGCGCATTGAAGGAGACTTCGCGATACCGAAGGACGAGCAAGAGGCGGAAGAACCCGTGCCGCTGGAAGAGGATGACTTGGACGCGGACCTCAAGCCGAAGCCCGAGGATTCACTGCCCACTCCCAACGCGATGACAGTGGCGGCATGGTGGCAGCAAACCCGGCCGAAACTGGACGCCAGACAGCGCTACCTTTCGGGTCAGCCCCATCAGCCCAAAGTCCTGCTCGATGCACTCATCAGCGCGCCCATGCGACGGCGGCATGCGCTTGCACTGGATTTGGAGTTGCGCAGCCGGGGCGCCCTCCGAGTGCCGACACGCATGTTCGTGGCACAGCAACTCGAGGCGTGGAAGAAGGCCCAGGGGGCGCCAACATCGACCTTCAACCGCCCTTTTGCCGAGGCACTCCGAAGCTGAGGCGCGCGTCATGGGAGGGAGGCGCATTCCGTTCAACCTCGGGCCATGAGCCGCTCCGCGAGACTGCCTAGCGGTATGGGCTTCCCCAGTGAGCGGCTGCCGATTGAGTAGCTCAGGAGGAAGTGGCGGAGGCCATCTCCTGCATCAATACCCTCCTCACCCACGCCTTCACAACGATGCGCGCCACGCCCGTCCGGAGGCAGATGATTGCTACCCAACGGTCATGTACTCGAGGGGCTCATGAGCACTGAAGTTTGGGAAAAGACCGCACGCAGCAATACCGTCAAGAGCAAGTCCCCACAGAGTCAAGGTATCCACGGGTAAAACAACGAAGGTTGCGGTCGGCAAGCGAACAGAGCCCCACCCCGATTTGCTCGCGAGGAAATCTGTGGCTGGAACGAATCGCGCCATGAAAGCTCACCAAGCGGAAGCCCTCCGGCAGCAAAATTTCCCTCTCTCCAAGCCTACCGCAACCTACCATGACCGAAGCCACCCATCAGTACTTCATCATCACTGAAATCGAGAGCGACGAGAGTTGCCTCATCGACGAACTGCCCAGGCCATTGGACAAGAAGTTCTGGATGGCCACCAAGGGCGTTCGGATGGGCAATGAATACACCTCTGGGGTACGACTCAAGATGTCCAGGGATGGCGGCCTGGGTATCCCCGACTACATCCCCAACACACTCCTGCTCCCCATGGTCTCCGACAAGCTCAAGTCGTTGCTTGAGAAAGAGGCCGGAGTGGAAATCGAGTTCCTTCCGTTCTCGCTCTACAACCACAAGGGGCGGGTGGCGGCAGAGGCTTGTTTCATTGCCAATGTCATTGGCACTCACGAGTGTGTGGATGCAGCGAAGACCCGGGGAGAGAAGTCCATCATCTCTCCTGGCCAGTTCGAGGCCTTGTCCCAACTCACCCTCGATTCAGCCAAGGTTCCCTCCGACGCGAAGCTGTTCAGGGTCAACGTATTCCCTCGGGCGCTCATCATTCGCGATGATCTCCGCGCAACCCTTGAGCGAGAGGGCATCACCGGCATTCGATACGTCGCCATGGGGGAGCGCTACCAGCTCCTGTAGAGCTGCGTGTGAACCGGACCATGGACTTGGAAACCATTCGCTCGAATGCACATTCCGCGCTGACTGATGCATTGAAGAGCATTGCTGTACAGGGTGTGGCCGAGCGCTCCGGAAAAGCCTACGAGGTCGCCGCCCTGATGTACCACCGGCTGGCGCTCTGCGAACTCCTTGCCGAACTTCGGAGCGATCGCTTCCAGGTCCTCCTCTGCAAGTCTGCCCTCGTGCGCCTCGTCGCGATGCGGCTCATGGCAGCTGGGCGTACTTTCCACCCACTCACGACATGCGCGAGCAAGAATTTCTCATTTGTCGATGCCATTACGGCAGGCCAGCTTGACTTGGCGGTGGCGCTGGCTCGGCTGATGCCTGACCGTCACGAGCCTCAGTGGGAATACGAAGACGACTTCTTGTTGCATCGCTTCATGCACAAGCGTCTGTTACATCTTCACGCGCACGAGGAGCATGACCTGCATCCCCTCCTCGCACGCTGGGAACAAGTGGTCGGCGGCGAACATGCGCCCTATCTCGAGGCCTGTCGGATGCTCCTGAAACAGGACGCAGACGGGTTTCATGATGCCCTGATTGCCGTCATCGAAGAACGTGGCCGGCAGTTTAAAGAAAAGGGTGCCTACCCAGAGGAGGCGAGACGCACGGATGGCGCGCTCTTCATGAATGGTTTCGCGCTGTTGCGGTTGGCGGAACTGGGCGGACTCCCCACTCAACGGGAGTACCCCAACATCCCCCGATTTGCCCGGCTGCCCGTATCCAAGCTGGCATTGCCTCCGGACGCGTGGAAGACACCGGACGATGCGCTACCGTCATAGCGTCTCCCCGGTGCGCATCCGCTCACATCAGCCGCCTGAGGGCACCGTGGGCGGCAGGTCATCCACGCCCAGCCGCTCCACCAGCAGCGCCAGACTCCGGCCCACGATGGCGCGCCGGATCTGACCTCGGTCCCCAGTGAAGACGTGCCGCTCCACCGTAGCCTGTCCACCCCGCTGGAGCACCGCGAGGTAGGCCAAGCCCACGGGCTTCTGCGGCGTGCCGCCTCCGGGTCCCGCGATGCCTGTCTCCACCAGCACCCAGTCCGCCGTGGAGCGCGCCAGGGCACCGTGGGCCATGGCCTCCACGGCCTCGGCGCTGACGGAGCCATGCGCTTGCAGCAACGCCAGCGGCACGCCGAGCTGCTCCACCTTGGACTCATACGAGTAGGGAATGAAGCCACGCTCGACCACCGCGGAGGCGCCGGGCACCTCCGTCAACGTCGCGCCCAGCAGCCCTCCCGTGCAGGCCTCCACCAACACCAGGCGAACGCCCGCCGCTCGACACCGCTCCAGCGACTGTCTCGCCAAGGCCTCCAGGGATGCTTCCATCATGCGCCCCACTCCATCGCATCCGCGGCGGACCTGCACGCCCAAGAACGGTCACGCCGTGCGTTCCCTGCCGTGTCCTCGCTCGGGGCGCCGCACCGCGTCCGAGGCCACCGTAGCAGCCGGACGTGGGGCCCAGTCGGCGCACCGGGGCGGGGACACCGTCCACGGTCGCGCAGTCCGTTGACCGACATCCCCTGGCCGCACTCCGGGTGGCCTCGGCGGCGGATTCCTTGACCCATCCGCGCCTGTGCGCAACAGAGTGCCGCCCGTGTCCTGGCGAGCGTGGAAGGTTGGAGTCCTGGCCCTGATGGCCGCATTCCTGGCGGCCTGTGCGTCCAGGCCGGTGGCCCCTGCCCCTGTGCCAGTCCCCGAGCCCGTCGTCACGGGCCCGGTCGCCGAGGCCGAGGCCTATCTGCGCGCCTGGGCCGCGGGGGATGTCG
Organism: Myxococcus sp. AB036A; assembly: GCF_006547355.1. NCBI lineage: Bacteria > Pseudomonadati > Myxococcota > Myxococcia > Myxococcales > Myxococcaceae > Myxococcus > Myxococcus sp. AB036A. The sequence continues at coordinate 194,996 of NZ_VHLC01000001.1, forward strand.
CCTCCATGCGGCGCGCCGTCGTCAACCCGCCCGCGTACTTCGAGGTGATGCACCAGCAGTTCCGCGACGGACTGCGCATCGTCTCCTCCCAGTTCGAGCTCGGACCGTTCCAGCGCGATGGCGACGCCAGGGTGGCCACCTTCCGCGCCGTGCACCTGCTGCGCGGGCTCGGGGAATGGGAGCTGGAAGGAGCACTGCGCTTCGTCCGTCACCAGGGCCAGTGGCGCGTCCAGTGGACCCCCGCCACGCTGCACCCCGAGGCCCGCGAGGGTGACCTCTTCTCCCGCACCCGCACGGCCCCGCAGCGGGCCGACATCCTCGACTCGCAGGGAACGCCACTCACCCTCCACGGTGAGGTCATCACCATCGGCGTCGATCCCACCCGGGTCCGGAACCGCGCGGACGTAGCGGCGGCGCTCCAGGCACATGCCGGCGTGAGTACCGCACAGTTCGACGCGGCGCTGAGCGCGGCGGGCACGGCGACGAGCCGCTTCGTGCCCATCATCGACCTGCCCCCCGCGCGCTACCAACAGGTGCGCCCGGCGCTGGCCCCCGTGCCCGGCATCTTCTTCCGCCGCAAGAGCGCCCGCACTCCGGAGGACGGCTTCGCGGCGCACACCCTGGGCCGCGTTGGCGAGGTGACAGCTGAGCTGCTGCCCCAGATGGGCCCCACCTATCTGCCTGGAGACCTCGTGGGCCTGTCCGGCCTGGAGCGGGCATACGAGGTCCAGCTCGCGGGCAGCCCCTCCGGTGACGTCCTGCTCATGCGCCCCTCGGGCAAGACGCAGGTCCTCTTCCACTTCGAGGGTGAGCCGGGAGCGCCCCTGTCCACCACGCTGCGCCGCGAGGTCCAGGCCGCCGCGGAGGCCGCGCTCGACGGTGTGGCCCACCCCGCGGCCCTCGTCGCCGTGGACAGCGCCACGGGGGCCATCCTCGCCGTGGCCAGCCGGCCGCTCTCGCAGCCGCTGCACCGTGCCCTCACCGGCCGCTACCCGCCCGGGTCCACGTTCAAGGTCGTCACCACGGAGGCGCTGCTCGCCCGAGGCATGCGGGTGGATTCCCCTGTCGCGTGCCCGCCGATGACGATGGTGCGCACCAAGCCCTTCCGGAACTTCGAGGGAGAGTCCCTGGGTGACACCACGCTGCGACAGGTGTTCGCCCACTCGTGCAACACCGCGTTCGTGACGCTCGCGACGGGGCTCGGCAATGATGCGCTGAGTGCCGCGGCTCGCCGCTTCGGCTTCGATGTGCCCTATTTCCCCGGGCTGACTTCCGCCGGTGCATCGTTCCCCGCGCCCGCGGATGCCATCGAACTGGCGGCCGCCGCCATCGGTCAGGGGCGGGTGCTCGCGACGCCCATGCACATGGCCTCGGTCGCCGCGGCGGCGGAGTCTGGCGAGTGGCGCGCGCCCTACCTCGTGGAAGGACTGGACGGCGGACCGAGCAGCCCGCTCTCGGACGGTGTCCGGGCGCCGCTGTCCGCGCTGATGCGCGCCGTCGTGATGGAGGGCTCCGGGAAGGCCGGCCGGCAGGTGCCCGGGCTCGGCGGCAAGACAGGCACCGCCGAGTTCGGCACCGTGGCGCCGCTGCCCACGCACGCGTGGTTCATCGGGTTTCGAAAAGGCGTGGGATTCGCCGTCCTGGTGGAAGGCGGTGGCGTGGGCGGGCGCGTCGCCGCGCCCATCGCCGCGAAGTTCGCTGGTGCGCTGTAACGCGCCCGAGCTTTCACACACAGGCTCCGCAACGACAAGGCCCCAGCGCGCGGCGTTCCTCCCGCCGCGCGCCGCCGGTGCTCAGGCTCCGCGACGACGCAGCGCCATGGCCAGTCCCGCGAACGCCAACACCACCCACAGCGCCACCGCGCCCGGCCCCGTCGCGTTGCAGCCGCCACCGCCCACGTCCGCGCCGCTATCCGGCGGAGTGCCCGCGTCGGGCGTCTGTGGCCCCGCGTCCGGCTGCTGCGTACCCGCGTCCGGCGTGCCCGCGTCCGGCGGCTTCGTCAGCGTGCTCTCATCGAAGTACGCACCACACGCCGGGTCACTCCCACCGGCCGCGCGGTGGTCCAGCGCCAGCGCATAGGCGCCCGCGCCGAAGCCCGCCATGGGCGTGTTGTACTTATACGTGCCGTTCAGCTCGTCATACGTCTCCGCCACGGCCAGGTAGTTCTTCAACGACTGGTCCGTCACCCACTTCAGCACGCGGTCCGCACGCGCCACATCGCCGCCCATGCGCTTGGCCATCGCGCCGCGCAGGCTGACGATGACCCACTCCGCGCTGTCGTACTCGCCGCCCCAAGGGCTCAAGTCCGCGCCATCCGGGTGGTCATACCGGTCATCGTTGCGCTGCCAGCCCGCACCCGCCGGTGAGGACAGGCGCAGGTCCAGTCCATGATAGGTCGCCTGGGCAATCTTCCCCGCCGGGTCGAACAGCTCGAAGGCGAACGCGTCGAACACCGCCGCGTCCCAGTAGCCCCTGCCCTTCCTCAGTTCCTCCAGGTTCGAGGCCAGCGCGAAGTTGCTGTCCGTCAGCGTCTCCGCCATCGCCCGGCGCAAGGACTCGCCCGCCTGCCGGTAGCGCTGTGCGCGCTCCGTGTCGCCCACCCGCTCCGCCAACTCCGCCGCGTCACACAGGCCGCGCGCCGCCGTGAGGCTGGTGTACGTCCACGTCCGCTGCCGCCCTTTCCAGTGCGTTTCCCAGATGGACGAGTCCGGACGGATGAGCCCCGTCACCGGGTTGATGAGCGCCACCAGCGCGTCCCCCACCTTCGTGGACACCGTGGGCCAGGTCTGGTCCACCAGCGTGGTGTCGCCCGTCGTCCGCTCGTAGTGCCGCAGCGCCCACAGGAAGAGACCGAAGCCGTCGAACTCGATGTTCGGCCCCGCCTCGTTGAAGTCCGTCTCCTCCACGCCGAAGCCGTGGTAGCGCGTGAGGGTGATGATGTACGGCGGCATCGAATACGGCTCCAGCTCACGCCAGTGCTGGAAGCGGCCACTGTCCGCGTTGAGGTAGTAGGACAGCGCGTCGCGGGCATCGCTCTGCATGCCCAACGTGGCCATGGCCGCCACCGCGTAGGCCCCGTCCCGAATCCAGGCGTACGTCCACTGCCCGGGCGGCAGGCTCGCCAGCACCGCGCCGTAGCCCGCGTGGCGAACCACGCCTGGCAGCGACGCCGGAGCTCCGCCGGGCGCCTTGAAGCGCGTGCGGCGCGGCTCGCCATCCCGCGACAGGAACTCGCGCAGGTACACGTCGCGTGAACGCACCTGCGCCATGTGCAGCACCACCGCCGAGTGCCGCAGCAGCGACTCCTCGTCCGCCGACATGCCCGCGGGCACCTTCACCGTGTCCGTCTGGAATGCCGCCCACCGCGCCACTTCCGCGTCCACCAGCGCCTGGGCGCCGGACGCGCCCGCGTACTCCGTCAGCCACTGCCGCACCGTGGCCCCGGCCGCGGGGTCACCGTGGTGCGCGAAGGCCACGCCCACCCACCGCTCCGCGCCCGCCGGGATGTCCCCCAGGTTGAACTGGTACGCCGTCGCCCAGCCCGTGCCCGCCGAGGGCTGCGCCGTGAAGTCCTGCAGGTCCTGCCCGCCGCCCCCATTCACCACCGAGTAGGCGTTCTGCGGGCCCGTCGTCGTGGACAGCCACGCCGACTTCCGAGCCACCGCGCCCAACGGCCGCGCCACCAACACCCCCGCGAAGCCCTTCTCCACGAAGTCGTTGCCGCTCAGCTCCACCGTCTCGCCATTCTCATCCAGGTCCGCCATCACGCTCGGACGGCCGAAGCCCAGGTGGAAGTTGTGGAGCGAGAAGGCACTCACGCCCGTGACGGCCGACGCGCCGGTGTTGCGCACGCGCAGCGCCATGACGAAGGACGCGTGCGGCAGGCCCTGCGGCGCGAAGACGAACGTCGTCGCCTCCAGCGTTCCCACCCGCTGCACCAGCGCGCCCAGCCCCGTACCGCCCGTCTTCTCCGGCGCCCACGCCGCGTAGCCGCTGGCGTCCCGGTCCGCCTCCTGCGTGCTGAGCCAGCGCTGCGTGCCCCCGGAGCGCAGCCCGAAGAACGCGTCGAAGAGCAGGTCGCGAGCGTGAATCACCTTCGGCTGGCCATTCTCGAAGACGTCATTGCCCGCCGCGTCGATGACGGGCTCCTCGGTGGCGAACAGGTGCTCGCGGAAGTGCGTCACCTTGCGCTGCTCCACATCCAACATCACCGCGCCATGCCCGTTGGACGACGGCAGGCGCAGGAAGGAGCGCTGGACGGGGACTTCCGCGCGGGCGCCGGCGCCCACGGCGCACAGCAGCACGAGGAGCAGCACGGGCGGCTGGCCAGGTCGGCGATACAGGCGGGGGGTGGGAATCATCCGGCGGATTCTGGGACCCTTCCCGTCTCAGGCCAACGGTCTTGCTGTCCTTCCCGGAAAAGGCTGTTTCAACAGGGGGTTCAGCCGGGACTCTGGCGCCTCCGCGCAACCACCTGTCGCCACCCTCTCCCCAAGAAATGGGACTCATCGCGTACTGACTGGTGACGCGGCACCGGACGACCCACCGCCGCAGGGGACCTCATGACTTCGCTCGCCCGGCCCGCGAGGCTGACCTGGCAGAACCGCGGCACCTTCCTTCGCGTCCTGCTGACGCAGGTGCTCTACGTCGCCCCGCTCTTCTGGTTCATGGAGCTGGCGCAGAACGTGGCCTGGCGGTGGATGAATGGGGACTGGGGTTGGGTGTTCCCCAAGTCGCCGTACCACTGGTTCTCCTTCGGGAGCCTCATCCTGTGGGCCGGCTGCGTGGCGCTCCTGTGGAGCCTGCACTTCTTCTGGTTCTACCCACGCCGCGTGAAGGTCTGGTCGCGGCTGGCCATTGGCGCCGGGGTGTGCTGGACGGGCGAATGGGTGGGCGGCTACGTCGCGGCCAATGTCTTCAACCATCCGCTCCAGGTGTGGCCCGGCTCACCGCTCGTCTACGTCCACTACAGCGCCCTGTTCTTCTGGGTGAGCAACTGCATCGTCTATCACCTGCTCACCAACGACGTGGTGGACCTCACGCCCGAATACGACGCGCCCCCGACGACGGCGCGCCGCGCCCAGGTGGCCTGAGGCTCACGCGCCCTGAGGCAGCTTCAAGCGCGCGCGGCAGCCCTTGCCCTCGGGGCGGTTCTCCAGACGCAGGCTGCCCCCGTGGGCCTCCGCGATTTGCCGGCTGAGCGCCAGGCCGATGCCGCTGCCCTGGGGCTTGGTGGTGAAGAAGGGCACGAAGAGGTTGCCCGTGTCCGTCATGCCGGGGCCCTCGTCCTCCACCCAGACCTCCACCGCGCCCGGCGACAGCACGGCCCACGACACCCAGACGTCCCCCGCGGCCTCCGGCGCGGACAGCACCGCGTCCACCGCGTTGCGCACCAGGTTGATGAGCAACTGCTCCAACTGGTCCACGTCGCCCCGCAGCACCAACCCGGGGCCCGCGCGCACGCCCACCTTCCGGCGCTTCTCCAGTGCGGCCACCCGGCGCACCCACGCGTCCACCTCCACGGCGCCCAGCGTCGGAGGCGGCAACCGCGCGAGGCTGGCGTAGGCGGACATGAAGCGCGCCAGGGATTGGGAACGACGGGCGACGATGCCCAGTCCGCTCTTCGCGTCCTCTTCCCAGTCGGACGGACGCGGCGCCATGAGCAACGTGTCGCGCAGCGCCTCCGCGATGGAGCCGATGGGCGCCAGCGAATTGTTGATTTCGTGGCTCAACACCCGCACCAGCCGTTGCCAGGCCTCGCGCTCTTGCTCACGCAATGCCAGCCGCAGGTCCGCGAGCACCACCAACTGGTGCGGCAGGCCGCCCTGCCGGAAGGAGCCTCGCCGCAGCTCGTAGGGGCCGCCCTCCTCCGCGAAGGAGCGCGTCAGCCGGCGAGGCACGTCGCCCTCCAGCAGGTCCGTCAGGCCCAGGGCTCCGGCGCCCTTGCCCACCAACTGCGAGCGTGACGCGCCCAGCAGCCGCTCGCCCGCGCGGTTCACCAGCCGCAGCGTGCCCGTCACGTCGAAGGCCAGCACGCCGACGTCAATCTCCTCCATCACCTGCTCCAGGAGCGCGCCCGCCTCCAGCACCCCCAGCCGCTGCTCGCGCAGGGTGTCCCCCAGCGCGTTCACCTCCAGCAGCACCTCGCCCAGCGCATCCCCCGCCCGCGCGCCCCGGCCGCGCACGGAGTAGTCCCCTTCGCGCAGGGCGGCCAGCAGGTTGGCCACCGCGTGCAGCGGCCGCATCACCCGTTCGCGCACCAGCAGGCCCACGCCCAGGAAGGTGCCCACCACCAGGGAGGTCAGCGTCCACTGCACCTTGGAAGAGAAGTCCCCCAACCACACCAGCACGAGCGCGGCCACCGAGCCCGGCAGGCCCGCGAGCCACGCGAGCCCGAGCACCTGCAGGTCATGCGGCGGTGGCTGGCGCTCCTCGCTCACCGAGCGCCCTTGATGCCGTAGTACTGGAGCCGCCGGTACAGCGCGCTGCGCGACAGCCCCAGTCCCTTCGCCGCCTCGCTCACGTTGCCTTCGTGCCGCGCCAGCGCCCGCTCGATGAGGTAGCGCTCCACCTCCTCCAGCGTCATCTCCTCCAGCCGCGTCATGCCCTCGCGGCCCGCCCGCTTGAGCAGCAGGTCCTCCTGCGTCACCTCATCACCCGACGCCATCAGCATCGCGCGCTCCACCGCGTGCTCCAGCTCGCGCACGTTGCCCGGCCACGCATAGGCCAGCAGGGCCTCCAGCGCCTCCGAGGACAGCCGGACGTTGGGCCTGCCATAGCGCCGGCCCTGTTCGGCCAGGAAGTGCGCGGCCAGCAGCGGGATGTCCTCGCGACGCTCGCGCAGGGGCGGCAGCTGCACCTCCACCGTGTTGAGGCGGTACAGCAAATCTTCCCGGAAGCGGCCCTCCGCCACCGCCCGCGACAGGTCCACGTTGGTGGCGCTCACCACGCGCACGTCCACCCGCCGCGTCTTCGACGAGCCCACCGGGTGCAGCTCGCCCGTCTGGAGCACGCGCAGCAGCTTGGCCTGCTGCGACAGCGGCATGTTGCCAATCTCGTCCAGGAAGAGCGTGCCGCCGTCCGCCAGCTCGAAGCAGCCGATGCGGTCCGACTTCGCGTCCGTGAAGGCGCCCTTCACGTGGCCGAACAGCTCGCTCTCGAAGACGCCTTCGGACAGGCCGCCGGAGTTGACCGCGACGAAAGGCCGCTCCGAGCGCGTGGAGCCCCCATGAATCAGCCGCGCCACCACCTCCTTGCCCGTGCCGTGCTCGCCCGTCACCAGCACGTTGGCGCCAGACGGCGCCACCCGCTCGATGAGCCGCCGCACCGGCTGCATGGACCGCGACTCGGACACCATGGTGAGCTGATTGCCCTGCCCCCGGCGCAGGTGCTGGTTCTCCTCCTCCAGCCGGCGGCTGCGCTTCAGCGCCCGGCGCAGCTCCAGCTGGGTGCGCAGCGTGGCCAGCAGGCGCGTGTTGTCCCAGGGCTTCTGCACATAGTCGCGAGCACCGGCGCGCATGGCCTCCACCGCGCCCTCCACGCTGCCCCACGCCGTCATCACCACCACCGGCAGGGACGCATCCTGCGCGCGGATGCGGCCAAGCAGGTCGATGCCCTCCTGGCCGGAGGTGGTGTCGCGCGCGTAGTTCAGGTCCATCAGGACCAGGTCCACGTCCTCGGCCTCCAGCGTGGCGAGCGCACCCGCGGGCGACTGCGAGGTGACGACGGTGAGTCCGTCCCGCTTGAGGAGCAGCCGGAGGGCCTCCAGGACGTCCGCCTGGTCGTCGGCGACAAGGACACACGGAGGCCGCGCGGCGGCACTGGGGGGATTCGGGAGGGAGGAGGCGGATTCAGACACAGGGGACACCAATGGGGGGAATGTGCCAGAAACAACCGGCGGCGGTCGCGCGGGTTGTAGGCGGCCGGGGACCTCAGGCGCCCTGCAACCAACCATCCGCGAGCTGGATGACGCGGTGGCCGTAGGCGGCGTTCGCCTCCGAGTGCGTCACCTGGATGATGGTGGTGCCGTCCCGGTTGAGGCCCTGGAAGACCTCCATGATTTGCTTCGCCTGCTGTGAGTGGAGGTTGCCCGTGGGCTCGTCCGCCAGCAGCACCTTGGGGTTGGCGATGAGCGCCCGGGCGATGCCCACGAGCTGCTGCTGCCCACCCGAGAGCTGCGAGGGGAAGAGGTCCTTCTTCCCCACGAGCTGGAAGCGGTCCAGCATGTCGCCCACCAGGGCCTCGCGCTCACCGCGCTTGAGGTCGCGGTAGGACAGCGGCACCTCCAGGTTCTCCGCCACCGTCAGGTTGTCCAGCAGGTGGTACTGCTGGAACACGAAGCCGATGGTGCGCCGGGAAAGCTCCCCGCGCGCCTTGGGCTTCATGGCATGTACCGACTGGCCATCCAGCAGGTACTCACCCGTCCAGTCCACGTCCAGCATGCCCAGGATGGAGAGCAGCGTGGACTTGCCCGCGCCCGACGGCCCCATCAGCGTGACGAACTCACCCGGCTGGATGTCCAGGTCGATGCGGCGCAGCACCCAGGCCCGGCCGCCAGCCAGGGGGTAGGACTTCTCGACGTTCCTCAGGGAGATGAGCGGAGCTGGCATGTCCGTCTCAGCGGCGCTGCTCGTCCTGGACGATGCGGCCGTCGAAGAGGCTCACCGTGCGGGTGGCCACGCGCGCGTGCGCCGGGTCGTGCGTCACCATGCAGATGGTGGCGCCGCCCTTGTGGAGCTCCGTCAAGAGCTGCATCACCGCCTCGCCGTTCTTCGAGTCCAGGTTACCCGTGGGCTCGTCCGCCAGGAGGATGAGCGGGTCGCCCGCCACCGCGCGCGCCACCGCCACGCGCTGCTGCTGACCACCGGAGAGCTGCCCCGGCATGTGACGGGCCCGGTGCGCCATGCCCACCTTCTCCAGCGCGCGCTCCACCCGCTGCTTTCGCTCGGCGGCGGGCATGCCCCGGTACGTCAGCGGCAGCTCCACGTTCTCGAACACCGTCAGGTCGCCGATGAGGTTGAAGCTCTGGAAGATGAAGCCGATGTGCCGGTTGCGCACCAGCGCCCGGTCCGTCGCGGACAGGTCCAACACGCTGCGCCCGTCCAGCAGGTAGGCCCCGCGCGTCGCCGTGTCCAGCAGCCCCAGCACCGCCAGCAAGGTGGACTTGCCCGAGCCCGACGGGCCGACAATCGCCACCCACTCTCCCTTGCGTACGTTGAGGTGGATGTTGGAGAGCGCGTGCGTCTCCACGTCCTCGGTCTCGAAGACCTTGGTCAGTCCGTCCAGGTGGATGAGCGCCTTGCCGGGCTCCGCGCCCGCGTCCTCCTGCGTCACCGTGCCTTCCGGGGAAGCAGCCGTCTTCGTGTCGTTCGTCATCATCGCTGACCCACCCGCTCCACCGCGTTCCACGCGGTCATGTCTGAAGTCTCCATCGGCCTACTCCGCTCGCAGGGCGATGGCCGGGTCCACGCGCGTGGCCCGGCGCGCCGGAAGCCAGGCGGCCAGCACGGCCACCGTGCCCAGCAGCAACGCCACGCCCGCGAAGGTCCACCCGTCGTACGCCGCTACCCCATACAGCATTGCGTCCAACAGCCGCGCCAATCCCAACGACAACCCCAGGCCCAGCACCACGCCCAGCGCGGTGAGCCGCAGGCCCTGCCCCAGCACCAGCGTCAGCACGCGGGTCCGCGACGCCCCCAGCGCCATGCGGATGCCCATCTCCCGCGTGCGCTGCGCCACCGAGTAGCCGATGACGCCGGAGATGCCGAGCGCCGCCAGCAGCAGCGCCGTGCCCGCGAACAGGCCCATCAGCAGCGCCGATACCTGGCGGGAGCTGATGGACTCATCCACCAACCGCGTCAGCGGCGCCACCGCGTACAACGCCAGGTTGCCATCCACGGCGCGCAGCTCCGCTTCAATGGCGGTGCGCAGCGCCTCCGGGCTGCCGCCGGACTTCGCCCGGACCGCGAGCGCCAGGAAGGGCGTGGGCACCTTCGCCGCCGGGTAGTACGCGGCGGGCCGCGCGGGCGTATCCAGGCCCCATTCGCGCACGTCGTCCACGATGCCCACCACGGTGGTCCACTGCGCCGTATCCCAGTGCAGCTTCAACCGCTGGCCCAGCGCATCCCCCTGGGGCCAGTAGAGGTCCGCGAAGGTCTTGTTGATGACCACCTGCCAGGGCGCGTCCGGCCCCTCCGTCCCGTCTCCCTCCAGGAGGTGCCCCTGGCGCGGGGTGACGCGCAGCGTGCGCAGGTAACCCGGGCTGACGGCGCGGAACTCCACCGCGGGCCAGACCTCACCCGGCGCCTGCGGCCGTCCCTCGATGTCGAAGCTGCTGTCCGAGCGCCCTCCCAGCGGCAGCAGGTTGGTGACCCCCACGGCCTCCACGCCCGGGAGCGACTGGAGCCGGCCCAACAGCTCCCGCTGGAAGGCCACCTTGGATGCCGCGTCCGGGTAGCGCGCGGAGGGCAGCACGAGCTTGCCCGTGAGCACGCCCTCGGGCGAGAAGCCCGCGTCCACCGCGCGCAGGGCCAGGAAGCTCTTGGTGAACAGCCCCGCGCCCACCAGGAGCACCAGCGCCACCGCGACCTGCCCCACCACCAGCCCCGCGCGCATCCGGCCCGAACCATGGCCCTCCGTGCTCCGGCTGCCCTCGCGCATGGCGACGCTCAAGTCCTCCCGGCTGCCATGCAGCGCCGGACCGAGCCCGAAGAGCACGCCCGTGAGGAGGCTCACGCTCAGGGTGAACACCAGCGGCCGCGCATCCAGCCGCACCTGGCTCGCGCGAGGCAGCGCCTCTCCCACCAGCGCCACCAACGCATCCGTGCCCCACAACGCCAGCAGCATCCCCAGCACCCCGCCCGCCAGGGACAGCACCAGGCTCTCGGTGAGGAACTGCGCCACCAGCCGGCCCCGGCTCGCCCCCAGCGCCGCGCGGATGGACACCTCGCGTCCGCGCGCCGCCATCCGGGCCAGCAGCAGGTTGGCCACGCTGCTGCACGCCGCCAGCAGCACGAAGCCCACCGCGCCCAGCAGCAGCCACAGCGTGCCGCGCACGTTGCCCACGACCTTTTCGTCCAGTGACGTCACCGAGAAGGACCAACCCACCTTCCGGTACCGCGAGGGGACGGCCTCCTCCATCTCCAGCGCCACCCGCGCCAGGTCCGTGCGCGCCGCGTCCTGCGTCACGCCGGGCTTCAACCGCCCCACCACCGACAGGAACCGGGCGCCGCGTTGGTCCTCCTGCCGCTGTGCCTCCGTGGGCACGAAGGGCACGTACATCTCCGCCCAGGCGGGGTAGGCCACCCCCGCGGGCAACACGCCCACCACCGTGTACGGCTCGCCGTCGAGCTGCATCGTCTGGCCCAACACCTGCGCGTCCCGCGCGAAGTGCACGCGCCACGCCGTGTCGGTGAGCACCACCACCCGCTCACGCCCCTGGACGGCCTCCGCCTCCGTGAAGGCGCGGCCGAGCACCGGCGACACGCCCAGCGTGGTGAAGAAGGACGGTGTGGCCACCACCGCGGCGAGCTGCTGGGGGGTGTCCCTGCCCGTGAGCGTCAGATTGCCGCCCCGGTAGGCCGCCACCGATTCGAAGGCGCGCGACCGCGTCGCCAGGTCGACGTACTCCGGCACGGACAGGGAGATGTCCTCGAGCCCGGCCTGCGCGATGTTCCCCTGGAGGTGCACCACCCGCTCGGGCTCCGAGAAGGGTGGCGGCGTGAGGAGCACCCCGTTCACCACGCTGAAGACGGCGCTGTTGGCGCCAATCCCCAGCGCCAGCGCGAGCACCGCCACCAGCGCGAAGCCGGGGCTCTGGCGCAGCGAGCGCAGCGTGTGCCGCACGTCACGGCGAAGTGCGTCCATCATCGCAGCCGCACCCGCTCCACGGCGTCCCACGCGGCCATGTCCGACAACACCACCTGGTCACCTTCTTGAAGGCCCTGCAGCACCTCCACCGCGTTCACCGAGCCCCGGCCCAACTGCACCGGCACGCGGACGGCTTCATCACTGCCCGGCATCAAGCGGAAGAGGGCCATGGTGGCGTTGGGCTGCGCGCCAGCCGGGCGCCCCACGGACAGCACGTCGCCCAGCCGCTCCAGCTCCACCGTGCCCTCCACCGTCAAATCCGGCCGCGCGCCGCGGGGCAGCTCCGCGGGCAGCGACACCTCCACGCGCACCGTGCCCTGGCTCGCCGCGGGCGCCACCCGCGCCACCTGGCCTTCCACCACGCCGTTGCGGGTGTCCACCAACGCCTTCAGCCCAGGCTGGATGTCGCGCGCCTGCGTCTCCGCGATGCGCAGCTCCGCCTTCAGCCGCTCCGGCTTCACCACCTTCGCCAGCAGCACGCCCGGCGTCACCCACTGCCCCAGCTCCAGCGGCAGGTCCTGGAGCACGCCATCCTCACCCGCGAGCACCTTCATCGACTCCACCTGCGCGCGGCGGAAGCGGGCCACCGCCTTCAGGCGCTCCACCTGTCCCTGCTGCGCGGTGAGCTGCTCCTTCATGCTGGACGCCACCACCTGGAGCTTCTTGCGCTCCAGCTCCAGGCGACGGTTCAGCTCCGCGGCCTTCTCGCGCGCCTGCTGCATCTCCAGGTCGCCGATGTGTGCCTTCTGGTGAAGGGCCTCGTTCGCGTCGGCGCGGCGTCCCGCCTCGGCGGACTCGTTGATGAGCGACGCCACCATGGCCTCCTGGGCCAGCCGCTGCGTCTCCAGCTCCATGCGCACCTGGATGAGGTCGGCCTCCACGCTGGCCAGCTGACGCTCGGCCTCCAAGGCCTGGAGCTGCACGTCCGGGTTCGACAGCTCCAACAGGAGCGTGTCCGCCGTCACCGTGGCCCCGGGCCGCACGTGGATGCGCTCCACCCGGCCCGCCGTGTCCGCGGTGAGCCAGCGGATGTACTCCGGCACCAGCGTGCCCGCGCCCTTCACCTGGCGCACCATGGGTCCGCGCTTCACCGTGTCCAACCACACCGAGGCCCGCTCCACCGTGGGCGCCGCCGGACGCAGCCGTGACAGGCCCACCGTCACCAACAGGAGCACGCAGGCTCCACCGATGGCGAGCACCCAGGGCTTGCGACGCGGCTTCTTGGCTTTGGGAATGTCCACGCCCCTGCCCAGAGCGAGGCTCGTGCCAAAGCCAGCAACCGCGCCAACCCCCTGGAATTGCTCGGGGTGATGGACTGCCTCGCGGAGGCCGTGCCCACTTGCGGAAAGTGCCGTCCCAGAAGCGGACAGCGGCCGGAAGGGGGTGGAGGCCCCTGGGGGCGCCAGCGCTAAGGTGCGCGACCATGTCGGCCTCCCTTCTCGAAGTGTTCCTGGACCATGCACACCGCGCGCCCGAGCGGCCCCTGCTGACGTTCGAGCAGGAGCGCTTCACCTACGGGCAGTTCGCCACGCACGTCACGGCCTTCGCCCGGGGCCTCAAGCAGCGCGGGCTCCAGCCGGGGGAGCGGGTGGCGCTCTTCCTGGAGAACAGCGCCCGCTTCGCCATCGCCTACCTGGGCGTGCAGGCCGCGGGCGGCGTGGTGGTGCTGGTCAACACCGCCTACCGGCAGGTGGAGCTGGCCCACATCCTGTCCGACGCGGAGGTCTGCGGCTGCGTCACCGGCGCGGCGGGCGCCGCGGAGCTGGTGCCGCTGCGGGCCCAACTGCCCTCGCTCCAGTGGCTCATCACCGTGGAGCGCCCCACCGCCGCGCTGCCCGAGTCGCTCACGGAGGTCCCCTTCGACACGCTGCTCGCGGAGGGCACCTCCGCCACCGCGCCGCTGGTGATGCCGCGTCCGGAGGACCTGGCAGTGCTGGGCTACACCTCTGGCACCACCGGCCGCTCCAAGGGCGCCATGCTGCTGCACCGCAATCTGCGGGCCAACGTGCGGGCCGTCACCGAGGCGTGGCGGTGGACGGAGCAGGACAGGCTGCTGCTCACCCTGCCGCTGTTCCACACCCACGGCCTGATGGTGGGCCTGCACGGCACGCTGTTCACCGGCGCCAGCGTGGACCTGCGCCGCCGCTTCAACGCCGCCGAGTCCCTGACCGCGCTGCGCGATGACGCCTCGCTCACGATGTTCTTCGGCGTGCCCACCATGTACAGCCGCCTGCTGGAGGAGGCCCGCGCGTCACGCGTGAAGCCGCGCGCGCTGCGCCTGTGGGTGTCCGGCTCGGCGCCGCTCAGTCCCCAGCTCTCCGCGGACATCGAAGCGGAGCTGGGCGCCCGCATCCTGGAGCGCTACGGGATGACGGAGACCATCATGAACACCACCAACCCCTACGAGGGCGAGCGTCGCCCCGGCACGGTGGGCTTCGCCTACCCCGGCCAGGAGGCGCGCGTGGTGGACGTGCGCACGCGCCAGCCGCGGCCGCGCGGCGAGACGGGCGAAATCGAGGTGCGGGGGCCTCACGTCTTCGCCGGGTACTGGCGCCGCCAGGACGCCACTGCCGAGTCCTTCGACGCGGACGGATGGTTCCGCACGGGCGACCTGGGAGATATGGACGCGGACGGCTACCTGCGCATCACCGGGCGGGCGCGCGAGCTCATCATCAGCGGCGGCTTCAACGTGTACCCGCGCGAGGTGGAGGAGGTGCTCGCCATGCACCCGGGCGTCGCGGAGGTCGCGGTCCTGGGCCTGCCGGATGCGGACCTGGGCGAGCAGGTGGTGGCCGTGGTGGTGCCTCACGCCGGGGCGACCCCGCCGGAGTCCCAGTCCCTGGTGGACTGGTGCAAGGACCGGCTCGCCAGCTTCAAGAAGCCGCGCCAGGTCATCTTCACGGATGCGCTGCCGCGCAATGCGTTGGGCAAGGTGCAGAAGCACCTCCTCCGGGCAGCGCTGGTGCCACCTGGCACGCGATGAGCCGCGCGTCCACCGCACGGTTCCGAACAGACGCCGCGCAATTGCATGGCGTGGGCACCTTGCTGGCCTAGGGTTCGCGCCCAGGACGGAAGGAGCATCGTGTGACGGACACCTCTGAGCGGCCGGACGAACCCGACGCGCGGGTTCCCAGCGGCGTGCCAGGGCTGGACGCGCTCCTGCGCGGCGGCTTTCTTCGCGGAGGCACGTACATCATCACGGGGGCGCCGGGGACGGGGAAGACCATCCTCGGCAACCAGTTCTGCTTCGCCACCGTGGCCCAGGGTGGCCGTGCCATCTACCTCACGGTGCTGGGGGAATCCCACGCGCGGATGATGCTGCACTTGCGGAGCATGCGCTTCTTCCACGCGGAAGAGGTCGGCCGCGCGTTGAACTACGAAAGCGGCTCCGCCGCCCTCAAGGCGGAAGGGCTGGCGGGCCTCAGCAAGCTCATCTTCCGCGCGGTGCGCGAGCACGGCGCCACGGTGCTGGTGGTGGACGGCCTGGTGGCCATGGAGGAGCGCTCCGAGGACCCGCTGAGCTTCCGGGAGTTCCTCCACGGCCTCTGCGTCCACAACGCGCTCGCGGGCTGCGCCACGCTGCTGCTCACCGGGCAGAGCGGCGACCCATCCGACCCACGCTACGCCATGGTGGACGGCGTCGTCGCCCTGGCCCAGGAGCGCGTGGGCGTGAAGTCGGTGCGCCTGGCCGAGGTGACGAAGTTCCGCGGCGGCCCCCAGGTCCCCGGCCGTCACGGCTTCGAGATTTCCGACAACGGCCTGTCCATCCATCCCCGCATCGAAGCCCTCCACACGCGGCTGCCCACGCGCATGCCCTCGACGGACGCGCGGCTCACCTTCGGAATCCCCGCGCTGGACGAGATGCTCTCCGGCGGCCTGGTGCGGGATTCGTCCACGCTGGTGGCGGGCCCGCCCGGCTGCGGCAAGACGCAGCTGGGGCTGCACTTCCTGGCGGAGGGCGCACGCCGGCAAGAGCCCGGGCTGTACCTCGGCTTCATGGAGCCGCCGGCCCGGCTGGTCAACAGGGCGGAGCGGCTGGGGATGGGTTTGGCCGCACACGTGGAAGCGGGCCGGGTCCACCTGGAGTCGCGCGTGGCGGCGGAGACGCAACCGGACGCGCTGGCCGAAGAGCTGTTCGGGTGGGTGAAACGACACGGCATCCAGCGGCTGGTGCTGGACGGACTGGAGTCCTTCTGTCAGGAACTCACGGACTCCGAGCGCACGCCCCGCTTCCTCGCCGCCCTCATGCACGAACTGCTCAACCTGGGCGTCACCCCGCTGGTCCTCCAGCAGACGCGCTCGCTCGCCGCACCGGAGGCGGACGCGCGGCTGGACGTGGAAGCGCTCGTCGACAACGTCCTGGTGCTGCGGATGGTGGCGCTGCGCTCGCGACACTACCGCGTGCTCTCCGTGCTGAAGGCGCGGGAGAGCGACCACGACACGGCCCAGCGCCTGTTCTCCATGACGCCTCGGGGCATCGAAGTCGCGGCGGACAGCGAGAGCGCGGAGGCCCTCTTCAGCGGGCAGGCCCCTTTCCACGCGGCGCCCCCGCGGAAGCCGAAACGCAAGACAGGGAGCAAACCGGTCCGGCGCGGCAAGCCGTCCCGGCGTGGGGGGCGTGGCGTATGAAGCGGCTTCTCATCGTGGACGACGAGCTGGCCATCGTCGAGGCGCTCCAGGACATCCTGTCCGTGGAGGGCTACGACGTCGACACCGCCTTCAACGGCGCCGAAGGTCTGCACCGCATGGCGGACGCGAAGCCGGACCTGGTGCTGCTGGACTTGATGATGCCCGTCATGGACGGCCGGGAGATGCTGCGCCGCATGCGCGAGGACGACGGCCTGCGAGGCATCCCCGTGGTGGTGATGAGCGCCGGCCGCATCTCCGACGAGGAGCGCCGCTCCAGCGCGCGCTTCCTCGCCAAGCCCTTCGAGCTGGACGTGCTGCTCGACACCATCGCCGAGCTGCTCGTCGAGCCTCAGCCCAACGCCTAGGCCGGCGTCCCGCGGAAGAGGGTGTCGCGGTAGTACTGCAGCTCAGAAATGCTGGCGCGCACGTCCGCCAGGGCGGTGTGCCCGCTGGGCGCCTTGCGCGGCTCCACCAGGTTCGGATACCAGGCGCGCGTCAACACCTTGAGGCTCGTCACGTCCACCATGCGGTAGTGCAGGTAGCGCTCCAGCAGCGGCATGTAGCGGATGAGGAAGCGCCGGTCGGTGTGGATGGAGTTGCCGGCGAGGATGCCCTCGCCGAGGGCGCAGTGCTCGGTGACGAGCGCCATCACATCCCGCTCCGCCACGCGCAGCGAGGTGTTGGAGGCGCGCACCTTCTCCAGGAGCCCGTTGCGGGTGTGCATCTCCCGGACGACGGGCTCCATGCGCAGGAGCACCTCCTCCGGCTGCCAGATGACGCGCTCAATCTCCGCGATGGGCCGCAAATCCGGACCGGTGATGATGACGCCCACCTCGATGATGGAACACGTCTCCGGGTCCAGCCCGGTCATCTCCAGGTCCAGCCACACGAAGCGCTGCTCACTCGAAATCATGCGGCGGACCCTACCAGCCCGCGCGTGTGCCCGGGGTGCTCATTGCTCCACGTCCGTGTGGACATCCACATCCGAAGCCAGCGTCCGGTGCACCGGGCAGCGGTCCGCGATGGCCACCAGCGCCGCGCGCTGCGCGTCCGTCAGCGGGCCCTCCATCTTCACCGTTCGTTGCAGCCGGTCCATCTTCCCGTCCTTCGTCTCGCACTCCTCGCACGCCTTCGCGTGTACCTTCTCGTGGCTCAGCCGCACGTGGACATGCTCCAGCGGCCAGCCCTTGCGCGCCGCATAGAGTCGCAGCGTCATCGCGGTGCACGCCCCCAGCGCGGCCGTCAGCAGTCCGTAGGGCGTGGGGCCGGTGTCCTCGCCGCCCACCGACAGCGGCTCATCCGAGCGCAGCCGGTGCGCCCCCACGCGGATGTCCTGGGCGAAGCGGCCCTCCCCCGCCTCGTGGACCTCCACCACGCCCGGGGGCAGGGGCGCCTCACGCTCCCGCACCGGTGTCACCTGCCGCGCAGCCCACACCCCCAGCACGTCGGCGGCATGGCCCGCGTCCGCGTCGTGGGACAGGAAGTGGTCCGCGCCCTCCAGCAGCATCAGGCTGGCCGGACGGCGGGCCATGGCCATCCACCGCCGGGCGTGTTCGAGCGGCACGTACCGGTCCGCTGGCGCATGCAGCACCAGCAGCTCGCCCGGAAAGGCGTTCAGCGCCCGCCGCAGGTGCGCCTCGTCGATGTCCTGGAGGAAGCGGCGCGTGAGGCGCAGACGGCCCGGCCCGAAGTCGAGCTCGCCCTCACCCGCCTCCCGCGCGGTGGGAGCCAGCCGTTCGAGCAACGGCCCACCACCCACCGGCGCATTCACCAGCGCCAGCGCGGCCACCTCCGAAAGCCGGGGCAGCGCCGCGGCCGCCGCCGTGCCGCCCAGGCTGTGCCCCACCAGCAGGCGCACTGGCGGGTAGCGCTCCCGAAGCCACGCCGCCGCGGCCTCCACCGCCTCCACCGAGGGCACCGTGTCCGGCCGCGGCCCGGCAGCCACGGGTGCGGTGAAGTCTAGCGACAGCACCGCGAAGCCGCGGGCCACCAGCGCATGGGCCAGCCGGGAAGGCGCCGGTGATGGCCCCAGGCACGCGAAGCACCCCACCCGCACCGCGCTGGCCACGGGCCTGCCGGGTGGCAGGTCCAGCCGCGCCGTCACCACCGAGCCCTCCGCGCCTCGCAGCGTCACGTCCCGCGCGCCCATGCGTCACAGCTCCACTTCGCACTCAGCCGTCCACAGGCCATCCGCGCCCTGGGACACACGCGTGTCCACCAGCGACACGCCCCGCACGTCGCGCGCGAAGGGGTGGCGCTCCCGGTCCAACGGCTCACCGAAGGCGTGGCCGAAGAGGCGCGTGCCGTCCATGCGCACCGCGAAGCACCGGAAACACAGGTGGCGTGCCGCCATCTTGTGGACGATGGCGCGCAGCCAGTCCGCCAGCAGCCGCTCCGTCGCCGTCGCCTCGCACACCAGCTCCACCTCCTCGCGCACCTCCACCGAGGCGGGGTCCACCACCAGCGCGCACAACGCCACCGCGGCCTGCTCGAAGGCCTCTTCCAGCGAGCGCCCCCGTCCCCGCACCACGCGCTCCGAGCCGCGGGTGAGGTGCTCCCACCGAGGCATCGCCTCGCGCGCCGCCGCCGCCTGCCCCGTCTCCATGACGCCTCCTTCGTGGGTGTGTCCCGTCGCCAGATTCACGCGCGCGCCTCCGTGCCGACTCCGCCAAGGAAGCGGAGGAACCACGCGGCGGCCTGGCGGGCCACCTGCTCCAGCGCGCCGGGCTCCTCGAAGAGGTGCGTGGCCCCCGGAATGATTTGGATGCCCTTCAGGCCCTCCATCCGCGCGAGTGACGCCTCATTCAGCTCCAGCACGCCCACGTCCTGCCCGCCGACGAGCAGCAGCGTGGGCGCCTGCACGCGGGGCAACACCGGTCCGGCCAGGTCGGGCCGCCCGCCACGCGACACCACAGCGTGGATGAGGTCCGGGTGCAGGGCCGCCGCGACGAGCGCCGCCGCGGCGCCGGTGCTGGAGCCGAAGTAGCCCATGCGCAGCACGGCCAGCGCCGGCTGCCGCTGCGCCCATTCCGTCACCGCCGCCAACCGCCGGGCGAGGAACGGGATGTCGAAGCGCAGCTCCCCGGTGCGCGCGTCCTCCACCTCCTCCGCTTCGCTCAGCAGGTCGAACAGCAGCGTGGCCAGCCCCTGCGCGCGCAGCGCACGCGCCACCGCGCGGTTGCGGGGACTGAAGCGGCTGCTGCCGCTGCCATGGGCGAAGATGACCAGACCTCGCGCGCCGTCCGGGATGCCCAGGCTGCCCCCCAGCGCCACGTCGCCCACCTGAACCTGCACCTCCCGGACGTCCGGGTCCGTATTTCCTTCCTGCCACATGTCGTCCGTGCCTCCTTGTCTCCCATCACATCCAGAAGCCGCCCAGGTCCGTGGACTCGAGGACCTCGCGCGGCTGCACCGGCTCCCGGGCGCGCACGAGCAACTGCCGCAACTCCACGTCCGGCAGCGGCCGGTAGTCGTCGTAGGCCTCCGACACGTCGCGCATCGCGGGCAGCACCTCCACGCAATGCACCGCGTCCGCTTCCGGGCGCACCCGGGCCAGCCCATGCGGGGTCCCCACGGGGACGCCCAGCACCAGCCGGGCCGGGTGTTGCCGCCGCAGCACCTGGAGCGCAGCCATGGCCGTGGCGCCCGACACCAGCCCGTCATCCACCAGCAGCACCGTGAAGCCCCCCATCGCGGGCTCCGAGGTACCCCGCAGTCGCTGGACCTGATTGTCCACTTCCGAAGCCTCCGCCCGCGCCAGGCTCCGGGCCTCCACCTCCGGCAGGCCCAGGCCTCGCAGCGCGTCCTGGTCCAGGTAGATGCCGCCCCCTTCCGACACCGCGCCCAGCACCGTCATCCGGCCCGGCACGTCAATCCGGCGGGAGACCCAGACGTCCAGTGGCGCCTCCAACGCGTGGGCCACCTCGTACGCCACGCGGAGCCCACCTCGCGCCAGGCCCAGCACACGCACCTCGCCACCCCGGTAGGGCAACAGCCGCGCCGCCAGCCGGCGGCCCGCATCTGCTCGGTCCCGAAAGCGCATTGCGTCCTTCCTCCTTCCCACAAGGAAGTCACGGGGCGCGCGACTGGCGGCGGAGGGCCATGCGAGGGCCGTCCCGGAGGGATGCTCGCGGGGGGACCGCCGGGGACGCGCCGTCCGACCGGCAGGCGCGCTAGGGTGCGGCCCATGGACCCTGTCCTCCTTGTTGGCACGGCGAGCCCCCACCTGGGACGCGCGCTCGGGCAAGCCCTGGGCGTAGCGCCCGCTGACTGCCACTTCGAGCGTTTCCCCGACGGGGAAATGCACGTCGAGGTGCCCGAGCAGGTGCGAGGCCGCACCGTCATCCTGGTGCAGTCCACGACGCCACCCGCGGGCGAGCACCTGCTGGAGTTGCTGCTGATGGCGGACGCATGCTGGCGCATGGGGGCCGCCCGCCTGGAAGCCGTGGTGCCCTACCTGGGCTATGCGCGGCAGGACCGGCGCGCCAGGCCAGGAGAGCCCCTGGGCGGCCGGCTGGTGGCAGACCTGCTGTCACAGGGCCGCTTCGCGCGCGTGCTGGTGGTGGACCTGCACAGCCCCGCGCTGGAAGGCTGCTTCGGCGCGCCGCTGGAGCACCTCACCTCGCTGCCGCTGCTGGCGGAAGCGCTGCGCGAGCACGTCACCGACACCTCCGTGGTGGTGGCGCCGGACCTGGGCGCGGTGAAGCGCGCGGAGGCCCTGGCGCGGCTGCTGGACCGGCCGTGGGCGGTGATTCACAAGGTGCGGCTGAGCGGGGACGAGGTCCACGCCAGCGGGCTGATGGGCGAGGTGCGGGGACGCCGCCCGATTCTGGTGGATGACATGGTGTCCACCGGTGGCACCCTGGCCGCCGCCGCGGGCACCCTGCGCGACGCGGGCTGCGTGGAGGACTTCACGGTGGCGACGACCCACGCCCTGCTGGTGGGCCCCGCCGTGGAGCGCCTGCGCACCTTGCCGCTCACCCGGCTGGTGAGCACCGACAGCGTGGAGCCTGTCCTGGGGCTGCCGTTCCAGCACCAAGTGGTGACGCTCGCGCCCCTGGTGGCCCGGGCCCTGCGGCCCTGACGGACAGCGGACACTTCCGAGCACACCTGGCCCGGAGGGTGAAAGGCGTCACGGACACCGAGACGGGGCGGGCAGCCGCCTCTGGGACACAACCCTCTCGGTGAGCAGTGCCTGAAGCGGAGGTTGCTTCGAGGGCTCGACGTCGGCATCCACTGCACGGACTTTCACAGAGGATGAGACACCGGCTCCTCGGATGCCCCTGGCACCCCGCGCCCGCCGAAAAAGCCGACGGGGGCGCCGTCCTGGCGGTCAGCCGGGACACAAGAAGCACGAGCGAAGTCTCTTGCCGCCCGAAGCCGTTGTCATGGGCCGCGCCAATGGAGGAGCAGAGCCGACGGGCTCCCGCGTGAGGCCGACCGAGTCCCTTTGTTTTGGGAAAGAGAGCATGAGACCGCGCCGGCCCGGAGCTGCGCCGGGCCGGCGCGTGTGACATCAGGGGTCGCGGAACGTCGTGTTCGCGACGATGCCGGGGAGCGTCAGTCCCGAGGCCGAGGAGCGCACGAGATGGAAGGCGCCATCGGCGTCACGAGCGATGAGGTCATCGTCGCCATCGCCGTCCACGTCCGCGACGAAGAAGCGGTTGGCGTCGTTCCAGGCGTCCGCGTCCGTCAAGTAGCTGCTGGAGAGCAGAGTCACCAGGGACAAAGCACCCGCGTTGGCGTTCAGCGCGACGAGCCCACCACCAGCGAACCTCAACACGAGGTCGTCGTCGCCGTCCCCATCGTAGTCGGCGGCAAAGATGCGGTTGCCGAGCCCCCATCCGTTTGCGTCCGAGAACGTGGTGCTCCCGTAAAGCAACGGCATCCAGACCAACTGCGTGCCGTTCGAGCGCAGCGCATTGAAGTCACCGCCACCGTTCCGGGTGATGAGGTCGTCCCTGCCATCGCCGTCGTAGTCGGCCACGAAGAAGCGCAGCCCGCTGTTCCAGTTGTTGGCATCAGAAAGCATGGTGGTTGCGAGGGCGGGGACGCTCGTGAGCGTGGTGCCGTTCGAGCGAAGTCCCACGAACTCCCCACTCGGGTGGCGCGCCACGAGGTCGTCGTCGCCGTCCCCGTCGTAATCCATGACCCAGAAACGGTTGCCCGTACCCCAGCCGTTGGCGTCCGAGTAGGTCGTGCCCGTCAGGAGGGGACCCGCGTTGACAAAGTGGGTGCGCTCGGAGCGTAGGGCGGAGAACTCTCCAGCAGCGTTTCGGATGACGAGGTCGTCGTCGCCATCCCCGTCGTAGTCCGCGACAAAGAAGCGGTGCTCATCGTTCCAGCCATGACGGTCCGACAGGGCCGTCGTCATGAGATCTCCGAGCAAGCGGGTGAAGGTTCCCGCGTTGGCGACGTAGGCGAAGAACTCGCCGCCCGGGCCACGGATAATGAGGTCGTCGTCGCCGTCCCCGTCATAGTCCATCGTGAAGAAGCGATTGCCCATGGGATATGCAGGAACCGGGTACATCTGATGGGTAGCCGCGATGTCCCCGTCGCTCAGGCCAGTACGTTGCCCGATGATCGCTCCGGGGGTCAGCACAGTGATGGTCGGCAGGTCATTGCGGGAGAAATCGTGGGTGCCGTAATGCATGATGGAGCCGTAATCGTAAGCCCCCACGTCATCGCCATCAGCGATGTGCTGATCGAAGGCGTACTCCAGCCCCACTTCGACGTTGCTCAGATTGATGGTCACGAAGCTGTTGCGGTCCTCGCGGCTGTGCTCATGCCAGAAGCCGAGGGCATGGCCAATCTCGTGAATCGTATTCCCCGTGCTGCACCCGTTCGCCAGGTTGATGAACTGCTGTCCTCCCCGCTTACCGACGGGAGAGTTGCATGCGCTGGCGTGAGGCTGGAACGTGACGAAGTCCGGGAAGAGCGCCGCATTGCTGGCATCCCGCAGGATGAACCGGACGTTGGTCCGTTCCTGCCAGTGCCGGATGGCGGTGGTCACCCGGGCCTGATTCGTCAAGCCCGCGTCGATGGTGAATGGCACCAGTGCGCTAGGCCAGCGGTAGCCAGCACCGGTGATCGTCACGCCCTGGGCGGTCACCTCCGCTGGGCTCTTGGGGAGCTCGGAGACCGCGCCCAGAATGATGTCCCCTTGGAAGACGGCGAGACCATCAACCGTCGCGTACTTCAGTTCGGTTGGAGCGGAGTTCGTTCCAATGCGCAGATAAGTGACGCCCTTGGGAGCATCGGTGGGGACCCAACGACTCTCCGCCTCGGATTCGGAGCCGATAATCGCGGGGACAGCGGGCTCGGAGGCGCTGCAGCCCGTCAACAGGGCAGTCGTGGAGAGGAGCAGGCGGAGCGAAGTCCGTCTGCGCGCGCAGGCTGAAATATCAATCATGACGAAAAAACCCTGACCTACTGTAAACACAAACCAGACGAGGACACTCGCGAATGCGAGCCACCTACAGCAGACAAAGTGTCGAGCATCGCCGACATGGAGCGCCGGCGAGCAATTGACTATAGGCGGAACCGGACTTGTCTATCAACAACTCAATCGCTGCATCATGGGGGCGTCAAAACTCGCATCATGACGTTCGAGTGGTGCGCGTGACGAACCGCAAGCTCCCCTCTCGTGCTTGATGCGCGCAGGAAATTGCGTCCCAATGGTGCACCCAATCGCTCAAAGAAACACCTGATGCAGTTTGGCTGATGGGGTCTCTCATTACAGGGGCTTCCCAGGGCGCCGGTTCAGTCTGGGTGACACCGCGTCCAACGACCTCTGAGTGAACGTCTAAACGTCCGTTCCATCCGGGAAGTGCTGTCGAAGGAACCGGTTGGTGTTTTCGTTCGATTTACGCTGCCAAGGCTTTGGGGGCTCGCAGAAGCAGATAGAGAAGTCGGTCGCCATCGTGAGCGCTCGGCGCTTCGACAGTTCCGTTCCGCAGCCCCACGTCAGAGAGCGCCGCAACTCCCGGGGCATCTTGCGAACTGCCTGCGGCAGAGAGCGGACGACGCTGGTGCGATCCTTGCCGGCTACCTTCACGAGCATCGTGAAACGAGAGTGTCGCTCGACAAGCGTGGCGATGTGGCTGTTATTCGCGCAAGCGAGCAAATCCACTTCCCAGCGCCCCGACACCGCGCTGTCCTCCTCCTCTGGTGGCCTATTGCGAATCGACACCGCGTCACGGATTTGGCCGCGTTGCCAGCCAGCCGTCGTCGCCAACTTTGAACGCCTCATCTTCCAACGCAAACGCAGATGCTCAAGCAACTCCTTCCTGAGCACTCCACGGGACTGGACGAAGAGGCTCTTGTAAATCCTCTCGTGGGAAATCCGCATCGACTGCTCCCCTGGGAGTTCGGAGCCTGTCAACGCAAGTGGGACAGTGCGTTCGAGAGATTACTGCGCAGCTTCCTGTAAGGCGGAGAGCCGCGCCGGGTCGTTTATCCAAACAGCGATTGACAGGCCTTCGACATGGGTGCACGCGAGGGAAGCGCTCAGGGTGCGCGGCGTAATGAACTTCGCGGCGGCGCGCGCCGCGAGGAGGGCTTCGCGTTGCCTTCTCTTCGACGGTGACGTCTGCCGCCTCCAGCGCCCTCTCCCACTGCAGCCACCGAAATTTGACCTCGTCGTGGTGCTCCTCCAGCACGTCAACCCAAAACATGGTGCCTGCTTCCCCCTCTATTCCAAGGAGAATAGCCGCAGGGACTGACATGGAGGCGCGAGAGCCCCCTGCTCCGCTTGAGTTCGGCCCCCTTCAAGCAGCCATGAGCCGCCTCGTGCTCCGGCGCAGGGCGCGACCGGCGACTCCCGAGGGGAATCACCTCACAACGCCCCCCATCAACGGCGGTGCCGCCCGCCGTGCGTGCCCGTGGAGGATTGCACGCGTTCCATTATTTTTCAGCAAAACCCCATGAACAAGCCGGACCGTGGTCCGCCATGGAACATCAACGCGCGTGCGCGGCAACAGTGAGCACGGAGTCGGTTAGGCTCCCCGGCACCATGTCCGACACGCTGCTGACGAAGCTCGACTCGGGGGTCCTCACCCTCACCTTCAACCGGCCCGAGAAGAAGAACGCCTTCACGCATGCCATGTACGAGGCGGCCACCCGCGCGCTGAAGGACGCGGAGGGCAACGTCGACGTGCGCGCGGTGCTGCTCACCGGCGCGGGCAGCGTCTTCACCGCCGGCAACGACATTGGCGACTTCATGGAGCACCCGCCCGCGGGCGAGGACAGCGCCGTGTTCCGCTTCCTGCGAGCGCTGGTGGACGCGGACAAGCCGGTGCTGGCGGCGGTGGACGGCCCGGCGGTGGGCATCGGCACGACGATGCTGCTGCACTGTGACTACGTGGTGGCCAGCGAGCGCGCGCGCTTCCACATGCCCTTCGTCCAGTTGGGGCTTTGCGCGGAGGGCGCCAGCAGCCTGCTCATCCCCAGGACGGCGGGCTTCGCGCTGGCCAGCGAGCTGCTCCTCTTCGGCGAGCCCTTCGACGCGGCCACGGCGCTGCGCGCGGGCATCATCAACAAGGTGGTGCCGGACACCAGCCTCCAGCAGGTGGCCACCGAGCGCGCCGCCACGCTGGCCTCCCGCCCGGCGGAGGCGGTGCGCGTGACGAAGCGGCTGATTCGCGAGCCCCTGCGCGCCCAGATTCGCGAGACGCTGGCCCGCGAGGGCGGCGAGTTCATCCAGCGCCTCCAGTCCACCGAGGCGCAGGAAGCCTTCATGTCCTTCATGTCCCGCGGCCGGAAGTAGGGCCTGGCGGAACCTCCGGGCCCGGACACCCCACGAGGGATACCGGGCCCGGCCGTCCGCGCGACTACCGCGACGTGGGCGCCTGCGGCGGACGCGGCGGGGTGCCCTTCGCGAGGAAGGACTCGACGCTGGCCGCCTGCGTCTTCTTCAGCGCGATGCACTGGTCCACGAGCTCCAGCACCTGCGCCAGCACCCGGGGGCCACCCGGCGCCTTCGCGGTGCGCTCGGTGAAGAAGTCCTCCACCTGCTGACGCTTGCCCGCATCGCAGAAGTTGCTGCCGATGTAGGCCATGCGCCCGGCGGCATCGAGGGGCAGCAGCGCCTCGGGCGAGTCCCCCACCAGGCGGTCGTAGTTCTCCTTCACGAAGTCGAAGGCCACGTCCTGGGTGCGCAGGCCCTGCGAGGCCGCGAACGCCATCCACATCGTCTCACGCGGGTCCAAGCCCTTCTCGAACACCAGGGCCAGGTTCTGCTTCACCAGCTCCGGGTCCGTGAAGCTGCTCAGCGCGCCGATGAGGTGCTGGCGCGTGCGCCGCTCCGTCTCCGAGCGCACCGCCACGACGAGCTGCTCCCGGAAGGCCGCGTCGTTCTCGGTGGCGGCGAGGGCGAGCACCACGTCCACCATCTCCGGCGCCACCGCGTGCTTGTCCTTCAGCCACTTGTTCGCGAGGACACGCGCCTCCGCGAGCAGCTTCGGGTCCCTGCCGTCCCGTCCCGCCAGCCGCACCAGCCGGGGCCGGAGCAGGCGCGTGTCCTCGCTCTCGCCCTTGCGCGGGGCGAAGCCGAGCTGCCGCGCCCGGGGGCCATACGTCTCACGCAGGAAGCGGGCCCGGTCCTTCAGCTTCTCGTCCGGCAGCAGCCGCGAGCTGACCAGCTCCAGCAGGTCCAGCGAGGCCAGGGTGACGACGCGGTCCGGCTCATTCGCCAGGCGGCTCGTCAGGGCCAGGGCCTCGGCGGCGGGAATCGTCCCGGCCAGGGCCAGCGCGCGCACGTCCGTCAGGAACGTCACCTGTTCGGTGCGCGACAGCCGCTTCATCCCGGACTTCGCCAGCTTCGCCGCCGCGTCCCCATCGAGCTGGACCCGGAAGTAGCCCGCGCCCTCCGCGTTGGGGAACACCCAGTCCGGGCACGTCTTCGCCTCGCCCAGGGCCACCTCGGCGCGCTCGCCCTCCAGCAGCGTGCAGGTCCGGGCCTCCTTGCCGCCCACCGCGTACTCCACGCACACCGGCACCTTCCACGTCTGCGGGCCCGGCGACGCGGCCCCCAGCCGCAGGTAGCGCTGCTGCGTGAGCACCACCTTCGCGCCGTCCGCGCTACACGCCAGCGACGCGGTGACGAGCGGCGCCCCGCTCTGGTCCAGGAAGGTCCCCAGCATGCCCGTCACGTCCTTGCCGGACTCAGCGGACACGGCGTCCAGGAAGTCCTTCGCGGTGGCGTTTCCGCCCGCGTGCTTGCGGAAGTAGCGCTGGATGCCGCGCTGGAAGACGTCCCGGCCCAGCCACTCCTCCGTCATGCTGAGCACCGCGGAGCCCTTGCCGTAGGTGATGCCGTCAAAGGCGTTGTGGATGTCGTTGGCGCTCTCAATGGGCTGGCGGATGCGGCGCGCCGACAGGAGGCTGTCCACGTCCAGGGCCCGGGCGCGGTCGTGCACGCGCTCGACGGGCGCGTCCCAGGCGGGGCGCCACGATTCGACGATGCGCGGGGTCATCCACGAGGCGAAGGCCTCGTTGAGCCACAGGTCATCCCACCACTGCATGGTGACCAGGTTGCCGAACCACTGGTGCGCCAGCTCGTGCACTTGCGTGTCGGAGAAGGCGCGCTGGCGACCCAGCGAGTCTTCCTCCGGCTTCGCGAGGATGAGGCGCGAGTTGAACGTCACCAGGCCCGGGTGCTCCATGGCGCCGCCCAGCAGCGGCACCGCCAGCACGTCCAGCTTCTCGTACGGGTACGGGATGCCGAAGTAGTCCTCCAGCGCGGCGAGGATTTCCGGCGTCACCTGCGCGGCGTAGGCGCCCTCCGCCGTGCGGCCGCGCGGGGTGATGATGCGCGTCTTCACCTTCTTCTGACCCGCGTCCGCGGCGGGGAGGAAGTCGAAGGGCCCCACGCCGAAGGCGATGAGGTAGCTGGGCAGCGGCTGCGTGCGCGCGAAGCGGTAGGTGCGGCCACCGTCCGGGCGCACCTCCTCCGACTCCTGCGGCGTGTTGGTGACGGCCACGACGCCCGCGGGCACGTGGAAGGTGAGCTGCCACGGCACCTTGAAGCCGGGCTCGTCGAAGGAGGGGAACACGCGGCGCGCGTCCACCGGCTCGAACTGGGTGTAGATGTACCAGTCCCCGCCTTCCTTGACGCGGAAGGCGCCGTCCGTCTCCTTCTCCGACGCGACGCCTTCGTAGTTGATGCGCAGCCTCGCCTGCCCGGTGGCCAGCGGCTTCGCCACAGAGAAGCCGAGGAAGTCCTCCTCGCCCTTCACGGGCGTCCCGAAGAAAGCCGAACCGTTCTGGATGAACACGGCCCCCGTCACGTTGAGGCTCTTGGCGTGCAGCCACACCACGGACGTGGGCGTCGTCACGTCGAGCGAAATGTCCATCACGCCCTGGAACGAGGACACCTTCGGGTCCAGCGTGAGCTCCACCTTGTAGCCGGTGGGACGCACCTCCGTGGGCAGGCGCAGCTTCGGAGACTGCGGCGTGGCGGAGACGGCCTGTCGTGAGGCCTGGGCCAAGGGGGGTTCAGCGGTGGCGGGAGGGTTCTGCCGGGCACCGCACGCACTGAGGAGGGCGACAGCGGCCAGTGCCGCTGGACGGAGCAGGTTGGGCATGGCGCGCAGTGTGTCCCATGCCGGGCGAGCAAGGTAGCGCGCAACAGGCAGGTGTGGCCTTGCCGTCATCTCCACTTCGAGGTGGAGTGCGTCACGTGTCCCAGATTGCGCCTGCATCCCCGCCCCCTGACTCACCCGCCGTGACGCAGAAGCTCCCGTCAGAGCACCTGCGCCGCATCGTCGGCACGCCACCCGGACGGGTGGTGGGATTCCTCACGCGCTTTGTCTGGGCGTTCTTGACGTGGCTGTCTCCGGAGTCGCGTGACGCGCTCGCTCGCTTCGTGGGCAACCTCGCGTACAGGCTGGGTATCCGTCGTCGCGTGGCGCTGGAAAACCTGGCCATGGCGATGCCGGAGAAGAGTGACGCGGAGCGCCGGGAGATTGCGCGCGGCGCCTACATCAACATGTCGCGCGTGGTGCTGGAGTCCCTGCCCTCCGGCGACCGGCTGCCGCGGGACTGGGCCGAGCAGGGCGTGGAAGGCGATGCGGCCTGGCAGGCGCTGAAAGCGCGCGTGGCCACGGGCAAGGGCGCGCTGCTGGTGACGGCGCACTTCGGCAACTGGGAGTTGCTGGGGGACATGCTCATCCGCCAGGGCATCCCGCTGGACGCGCTGGTGCGCCCGCTGAAGGGCGCGCTCAACACGCGCATCGCGGAGAACCGCGTGCGCGTGGGCGCCGGCCTCATCTATCCGCGAGGCGCCATCCAGGAAATCATCGACGCGGTGAATCGCGGCGAGTCCCCCTTCATGCTGCTGGACCAGGCGCTGCCGGCGAAGGGGGCGGCCTTCGTGCCCTTCTTCGGCAAGCTGGCCTCCACCACGCCGGCCATGGCGGTGGCGGCGGCGCGCACGGACGCCCCGGTGTTCGTGGTGATGGGCGTACGCAACGGCCGAGGCGGCGCCCGCTTCCGCATGGAAGTGGAAGGCCCCATCCTCCCGCCCGCGCCGGGTGAGTGCGCCGACCCGATTACGGAGCACACCGCGCGCGTGACGGCCGCGCTGGAGCGCTGCATCCGCAAGTACCCGGACCAGTGGATGTGGCTGCACCGCCGCTGGAAGGTGCAGCCGCCACCGGAGGCCGCCCTGCCCGCCGGGACTACGCCACCACCGTCCGCTTCAGGTGCGCCCCCAGCCGGGTGACGAGCTCGTAGTGAATCGTCTGGGCCCAGCCGGCCAGTGACTCGGCGGGCACGGACTCCTCGCCGTCGCGGCCCATCAGGGTGGCCGTCACGGGGCGCTCGTCGGACGTGGCGCGTGTCACGTCCACGATGAGGTGATTCATCATCACCCGTCCCAGCACCGGACACCGGCGGCCATTCACCAGCACGTGCGCCTTGCCCGACACGAGGCGCGGGTAGCCGTCGTAGTACCCCACCGGCAGCACCGCGATGCGCGTGGGCTCCGGACACCGGTACGTACAGCCGTAGCCCACGTAGCTGCCCGCGGGCAGCCACTTCACCACCTGGCTGCGGCACCGCCACGACAGCACCGGCTTGAGCACCGGAACCTCGCCCAGCACCAGCCGCGCCGACAGCCGCGTCTCCGGCGACGGCCACAGCCCATAGAGCGAAATCCCCACGCGCAGCGCCTCATAGCGGGCGCGAGGCAGCACCAACGTCGCGGCGCTGGCGGCGATGTGCCTTTGCAGCGGCCGGGCCGGCGCCAGTTGCTCGGAGAGGAACGCCAGCCCCTTCTCGAAGGCGTCCACCTGCGCCAACGCGTAGCCCTGCTCCGTCACGTCCTCCGTGTTGGCGAAGTGGCTGAGCACGCCCACCACCTCCAGCACGTCGCGGGACTCCGAGAGGAAACGAGACTCCGTGGGCAGCCCCTCCAGCGTGAAGCCCTCGCGCCCCAGGCCGGTGTCGAGGTGGACGTGGACCCGCAGGGGCCGCTCCAGCTTCGCCGCGCGCAACACCGCCGCCGCGTCCGCCCAGCCACGGTCCGCCACCACCGCGTCCACGCCCTCGCGCGCCAGCACCACCGCCTCATCCGGCGCCACCGCGCCCAGGACGAGCACCTGCCGCGGCGCCAGTCCCTGTGCCCGCTCGTACTCCCGCACCTTCAGCGCGTCCTGCGGGGCAATGACATAGAGGAGGTCCACCTCGCCGTGGACCACGGGCAGCACCTGCGCGAGCCCGTGCCCATACGCGTTGCCCTTGAGCACCACCCCCAGGGCGCGCGGCGCCCCCTGCCCCTCCAGGGCCCGGAACACGGCCACGTTGTGCCGCAGGGCGGACGCACTCAACTCCAGCCACGAGGAATGGACCGCGTCTCCTGGGCCACTGCCGATTGACTCCACGTTCACCTCCACCACGCTCGCAGCCATACCAGCAATGCGCGGGCCATGCGCCAGGCGCGGCCCATACGCCACACCCGCCCGCGCGCGGAGCAGGCGGACGGCGGTGGCAACGCCCCGGGTCCATGTCGCCTCCTTGCTGGAAGGGCCGCTGGGGAAGCATTGTCGCCTCCGACGGTTGAACCGCCCTGAGCGGTTTTCCGGAGGCGGTGCCATCGACTCGCGCGTGTCCCCCATGGACTTATCCCTGGCCCAGGCCTTCGTCGCGGCGCGCGGTGGCGCGGAGGCGTCTTCGCCGGAGTCGCTGGCCCCACTCCAAGCACGGCTGGCCCAGGCCCTGGACATGGCGCGCGCGCCCTGGCCCGGGGTGGACCTGGAAGGCCGCCGCTTCGTCAGTCACCTCGCCCGGCTGCTCCCCGGTGACGGCACGGCGGTGGCGGTGGAGACCCTGAGCCTGCCGGACGTCTACCTCGCTCGCGCGGCGGCGGACGGGCTGCCCACGGCGCTCTCCGCGTTCGAGGCGCGCTACCTCCCGGAGGTGAATCTCGCGGTGGTCCGGCTGAAGCTGCCGCCCTCGGGCCTGGACGAGGTACGCCAGCTCTTGCGTCAGCGCATGCTCGTGGGCAGCGCGGAGACACCGGCCCGGCTGGCGGCCTATCCGGGCACGGGCCCGCTGAGTGGCTGGGTGCGCGCGGCGGCGCTGTGGCTCGCCCTGGACTGGCAGCGGCAGCGCGGCGGACCGGCGGAATCCACGGACGACGGCGACCTGTCGATGCTGGTGTCCCCCGAGGACGACCCCGAGCTGGCCTACCTCAAGCGCACGTACCGCGCCGAGTTCAGCGACTGCTTCTCCACCGCGCTCCTCGCGCTGGAGCCGCGCCAGCGCAACGTGCTGCGCCTCAAGTACCTGGACGGCCTGAGCATCGACCAGCTCGCCGCGCTGTACGGCGTGCACCGCTCCACCACGGCGCGCTGGGTGCTGGGCGCCCAGGAAACCCTGCTCCAGCAGACGCGGCAACGGCTCACCGAGCGCCTGCGCCTCACGTCCTCCCAGCTCGACAGCGTGCTGCGCCTCATCTCCAGTCAGCTCGACGTGAGCCTCAGCCGCCTGCTGCGCTCGCGGATGAACGACTGACG
Source organism: Myxococcus sp. AB036A (assembly GCF_006547355.1). Taxonomy (NCBI): domain Bacteria; kingdom Pseudomonadati; phylum Myxococcota; class Myxococcia; order Myxococcales; family Myxococcaceae; genus Myxococcus; species Myxococcus sp. AB036A. The sequence goes on from NZ_VHLC01000001.1 coordinate 227,509, forward strand.
CGCGCGTCCCATGGCCTGCCTGGATGAAAACACGTTCGTGGCGCTGCTGATGGGGGGCCTGCCTCCCGCGCGCGCGACGGAGGTGGATGCGCACCTGGACACCTGCTCCGCCTGCCGCCGCATGGTGGCCGAGGCCCTGCGGGCCCAGGCCCCCGACGAGGAACCGCCCGAGGCCACCACCGCGCTGACGAACCCCCGTCCGCCCTCGGGAAAAGGCCCCTCGCTGGAGCGAGGCACCGCGGTGGGCCGCTACCTGGTGTTGGAGCGGCTGGCCTCCGGAGGCATGGGCGTCGTCTACAGCGCCTACGACCCGGAGCTGGACCGGCGCGTGGCGCTCAAGCTGCTGCGCGTCGCGGCCCTGGGCCTGGAGGCGGAGCAGGGCCGCGCGCACCTGCTGCACGAAGCGCAGGCCATGGCACGCGTCTCCCATCCGCACGTGGTGCCCGTCTACGACGTGGGCACCTTCGGGCCGCAGGTGTTCCTCACCATGGAGCTGGTGGATGCGCGGACGCTGCGCCCCTGGCTGAAGGACGCGCCCCGGACGTGGCGACAGGTGCTGGCGCTGTTCCTGGACGCGGGCCGGGGACTCGCGGCGGCGCACGCGGCGGGCGTGGTCCACGGGGACTTCAAGCCGGAGAACCTGCTGGTGGGCCAGGACGGACGCGTGCGCGTCACCGACTTCGGGCTCGCGCGCAACGCCAACCCATTGGACGACGTGTCACCCCTCGCGGGAGGCACGCCCGCGTACATGGCCCCCGAGCAGATGGAGGCCCACGCGCCCGCGGATGCCCGAAGCGACCAGTTCGCCTTCTGCGTCACGCTATTCGAAGCCCTCTACGGCGAGCGCCCCTTCGCCGCCACCACCCCGTACGAGCTGCTGACCGAGGTGCGCGCCGGCAAGGTGCGGGCCGCGCCCCGAGGCACACACGTCCCGCCCTGGCTGCGGCGCGTGCTGCTGCGGGGGCTGTCCGCCAGCGCCATGGACCGGTACACGGACCTGAATGCCCTGCTGGCCGCGCTTCAGCACGACCCGGCCTCGCGCTGGAAGCGCTGGTTGCCCGCGGTGGGCGGCGCGGCGCTGCTGCTGATGGCGGTGGGCCTCACCCACGCAGTGCACGCCAGCCGGGCACGGGCATGCCAGCGCGCCGACGAGGCCATGGCCTCGGTGTGGGGGCCGGAAGCGCAGCAGACCATCGAGTCCGCCTTCCTCGCGACGGGCAAGCCCTTCGCGCCCGCCGCATGGCTCCGCGTGCGGCGCTCGCTGGATGCGTACACCGCGGAGTGGGCGTCGATGCGGACCTCCGCTTGCGAAGCCACGCGCGTGCGGGGTGAGCAATCCGAGCAGGTCCTCGCGCGGCGCATGCACTGCCTGGATGGGCGGCTGGCGGAAGTGGCCGCCCTCACGCAGCTCTTCACCCGGGCGGACGCGGGCACCGTGGAGCTGGCCGCGCGCGCCGCGGAGGCCCTGCCGCCGCTGGGCAAATGCTCGGACCTGGCGGCACTGGCGGCGCGTGAGCCCCAGCCCGCGGACGGCGCCTCCCTTGAACGGGCACGGACGCTGGTGCGGGTGCGAGCCCTGAAGGCCGCGGGCAAGTACACGGAGGCGGTGGCGCTGCTGGAGCCCGTGGTGAAGGCGGCGAAGGACGCGGAGGACCGCCACGGCGGCGCGGACGCCCTGCTGCTGATGGGACAACTGCGGGAGGAGACAGGCCAGCCGCGCGACGCGGAGTCCACCTACTTCGACGCCGTATGGAACGCGGAGGCCGGGCGCAACGACGTGGCGGCCGCGCACGCCTGGACGCGGCTGGTGCATGCCTCCGGCTATGTGCTGGACCAGCACGCCCTGGGCCACCGGTGGCGTGAGCGCGCGGAGGCCGCCATTGAACGGCTGGGCGGTGACGGCGTGCTGCGCGCGCAGCTCCAGGCCCGGGTCGGCGCGCTCCTCTTCGCGCAGGGGCGCTACACGGAGGCTGCCGAGCAGCAGGAGTCCGCCCTCTCGCGCTTGGAAGCCACCTATGGGCCCGACAGCCTGGAGGTCACCGACGTCCGGCTCGAGCTGGGTGCCACGCGCATGGCGCAACTGCGCGCCGACGAGGCGATGCGACTCTTCGAACAGGCGCTGAGCACGCGCCGCGCGGCCCTGGGGCCCAGCCATCCGGACGTGGCACGTGCCCAGTTGGAGCTGGCCTATGCGCACTGGCGCAGGTCTGACGTCGAACAGGTGGAAGCCCTGGCCCGCGGCGCGCTGGAGGTCTTCGAGCGCGCGCTCGGCCCCGAGCACCCGGACGTCGCCTCCGCCATCAATCCCCTGGCCGCGGCCCTCCAGCGGATGAACCGCTCCGATGAGGCGCTGCGGCTCCAGGAGCGCGCGCTGGACATCGCGCTCAAGGTCGAAGGCGCGGACGGCGCGGGGGCGCTCATCACTTCGGGCAACCTGGCCACGCTGATGGCGCGCGCTGGCCGCTCCGAAGAGGCCCTGACCCGCTTCCACACCATGCTCGCGCCGCTGGAGCAGCGGCTGGGCGCCCAGCATCCCTACGTGGCCCAGACGCTGCGGGCCACGGGCAGACTCTTGATGATGGACCAGCGCTACACCGAAGCCCTGCCCTACCTCGAGCGCGCCCGCGCCATCTTCGATGCGCGCGAGGACGATGCCTACGGCTACCGGACGGGGACGCTGATGGACCTGGGCCGCACGCTGCTGGCGCTGCACCGGCCGCTTCAGGCCGCCGAACTCCTGGAGCGGGTGGTGGCCAGCGGAGCCCGGTCGCCGCAGGCGCCCAGCGAGCAGGCACGCGCGCGTTTCTTCCTGGCGCAAGCGCTCTGGGACGCGAAGCGGGACCGGCCTCGCGCGCTTCAGTTGGCGGAGGAAGCCCGTGAGTCATTGGTGACGCTGGGGACGTCAGGACAGGAGGCGCTGGAGGAAGTGGATGCCTGGCGGGCACGCCTGCCCAGGCCCACACACATTCCCGCCGCGCGAGCCCCCTGAATGCCTGACACCCGACAGAGGGTTTCCGGATAGATGCAAAGCGCATTAAAGGGAGAGCGGATGCGAACGCTCTTCATTGGAGACGTGCACGGGTGCGCGGAGGAGCTGGACGCGCTGCTGACGCAGTGCGCCTGGCAGCCGGACGACCGCGTGGTGCTGGTGGGAGACCTGGTGGCGAAGGGCCCGGACTCCGCCGGTGTGGTGCGCCGTGCGCGTGAGAAGGGCTTCCTGGCGGTGCGGGGCAACCATGACGCCCACGTGCTGCGCTGGCACGCAGGCCGTGGGCCGCGCGGCAAGAAGCTGAAGCCCGAGCATCAGCAGGTGCTGGACACCCTGACGCCCGAGGACTGGGCGTGGCTGGAGTCCCAGCCGCTGTACCGCTTCTTCCCCGAGCTGAACGTGGTCGCCGTGCACGGCGGGCTGGTGCCGGGCGTGCCGCTGGAGGCGCAGAAGGAAGACGAGCTGCTCAACCTGCGCAGCATCCTGCCGGATGGGACGCCGTCGAAGCGCGTGGACGCGGGCGCGCCCTGGGCCAGCCTGTGGCAGGGGCCGGAGCTGGTCATCTTCGGCCATGACGCCATGCGGGGCATCCAGCGGCACCCGTATGCGGTGGGGCTGGACTCCGGCTGCGTGTACGGCGGCAAGCTCTCCGCCTACGTGATGCCGGAGGGCCGCATCGTGTCCGTCCTGGCGAAGCGCGCCTACGTGGATGTGGACGCCTCCTGATTGAAGGAAGCGTCCACGCGCGTCATCACGTCGCCGGGGGCCGCACCACCAGCACGGGCCGGTCCGTGCGCAGCAGCAGGGACTGCGTCACCGAGCCCAGCACGGCGCGCTTCCAGCCCGACCGCCCATGCGTGCCCATGACGATGGCGCTCGCGCCCAGCCGCTCGGCCGTCTGCGCCAGCGTGGCCACCACGTCCTTGCTGCCGGGGATGATGCTCAGCCGCACGTTCCGGTCGTTCGCGCTCTTGGGGACGAGCGCCGAGAGCTGCTCGCGCATCTGGGCCTCCTCCTCGAGCGACGGCTTCGATTCCGTGGCGTGCACCAGGTGCACCGTGCCGCCCGGAGCCGTCAACGCGAAGGCATGGGCCACCGCGCGGTTGCCCGTCTCCGAGAAGTCCGTGGCCACCATCACCTCGCGGTACTCCGGCAGCGGCGTGTCCGTGCCCACCGCCATCGCCTGCGCGGGCACGCACACCACCGACATCCGCGCCAGCCGCAGCGCATGGCGCGACACGCTCCACAGCCGCCCCAGCGCGCGGCGGTGGTGCGTGCCCACCACCAACAGGTCCGCGTGCTCCTGCTCGGCCAGGTCCACCAGGTGGTCGGCGATGCGCCCCACGCCCACCTCCACGCGAGAGCGCACGGGCGTTCCGCCCTGGGCCAGCGGGGCCAGCAACTCCGCGCTCTCCCGCTCCAGCACCTGCTGCAGCTCGGGCAGGGCCTCACCGTAGGCCAAGGCCTGCCGCAGCCCCAGGCGGCGGGCTTCCTCCTCGGGCCAGTAGACGCGTCCGCCCACGACGTCCACCCGGCCCCCCTTGCTCAACGTCAGCACCCAGTCGCGCGCCGCCTCGAAGGGCAGGGAGCGGTCCACGCCGAGGAACACCTTCAGGGACCGCTCGCCCCGGACCCACGCCTCCAGCGGTGCAGGGTCGCGCATGACGAGCAGGGGCACCGTCAGCGACTGCGCCATCCGGTCCACCGTGCCACCCTCGCCCCCGAAGGGCGATTCGTCCGCGGGTCGCGATGCCACCACCAGCGAGGCACCCTGCTCCCGGCAGAACCCCTCCAGCATCACCGCCGGCTCGCCGGTGAGGAGCACGGGCTCCACCTTCACCCCCAACTGCTCCAGGCGCTTCGTCTCGTCGCTCAGCACCGCCTCGGCGGACCCCAACAGGGCCTTGCCGAAGGCGCGCACGGAGTCGGGGTTGAGGACATGAACCAGCCACAAGGACGTACCGGCCTTGCGAGCCAGCTCCGCGGCCAGCGTGGAGGCCCGCCGCGCGGAGTCGGAGAAGTTGGTGGCACAGACAATGGACATGGCAGCTCCAGGTTCGAAAGGGCGTGGAGTGGAAATCAACGCGCGCGGAGCACCTGCTCGGCGCGCACCTCGTTCACCAGGGGCTCGCCACGCTCAAAGGCCTGGAGGCTCGCCAGGGTCGTCTCGGCGATGTTGGCGAGCGCCTCATGGGTGAGGAAGGCCTGATGCGACGTGACGAGCACGTTCGGAAAGGTGAGCAGCCGCGCCAGCACGTCATCCTGGAGCACCTGCCCGGAGAGGTCCTGAAAGAAGACGCCCTCCTCTTCTTCATACACATCCAGTCCGGCGCCTCCGATGTGGCCAGACTTGAGCGCGGCGACCAGCGCCTTGCTGTCGATGAGCGCGCCGCGGCCAGTGTTGACGAGCACCACGCCCCGCTTCATCCGCGCCAGCGCCGCCGCGTCCACCAGGTGGCGCGTGCCCGGCGTCAGCGGGACATGCAACGAGAGGACGTCTGACTCGGAGAAGAGCGTGTCGAGCGGGGCGTAGCGCACGCCCAGCTCGCGCTCGAAGGCCGCGTCCGGCGCCACGTCGTAGCAGAGAACGTTGCAACCGAAGCCCTTGAAGATGCGCGCCGCCACGCGGCCGATGCGGCCCGTACCCACCACGCCCACCGTCTTGCCGGCGAGGTCGAACCCCACCAGCCCGTCGAGCGAGAAGTTCCAATCACGCACGCGCGAGAAGGCACGCGGGATGTGACGGTTGAGGGACATCACCAACGCCACCGCGTGCTCGGCCACCGCGTGGGGTGAGTACTCCGGCACGCGCGTGACGCGCATGTCCAGCCGCCGCGCCGCTTCGAGGTCCACGTGGTTGTAGCCCGCGGAGCGCGCCGCCACGAGCCGCACCCCACCCGCGTGCAGCACCTCCAGCGTGGCCGCGTCCACCTTGTCGTTGACGAAGGAACACACGGCGGGGAAGCCCTCCGCCAGTGGCGCCGTCTGGAGCGTCAGGCGCGGCTCGAAGTAGGTGAGCGCATGTCCGAAACGTGCGTTGGCTGCCTCCAGCGCGTCCCGGTCGTATCGGTGTGTGTCGAAGACAGCCACCCGCATGCCCGCTCCCCTGCCCGGCGAGTCATTCTCGCCGCGTGCCACCAGCGTCAATGCAAGGCCTGCTCCATGCAGCCCCCAGCCCGTCGGACCTCGACAGTCGCGCAAAAGATGCGCAGCCAGGGGGCGTGCGGCAAAAGCTGCACGAGCGGCGGGCGCCTGCTCGCCGGGCAGCGGACTTGTGGGAGCGCGCATCGAGACCAGGGCCTAGCTTGAGTTTCAGGCGCCAGTGCCCCTTCGAGCGGAGCCCCCGACATGACCTGGCCGGAAGACACCGCGCTGCTGACGGACCTCTACCAACTGACGATGACGGAGGCGTATCTCGAGGAGGGAATGTGGGACGAGGCCGTGTTCAGCCTCTTCGCGCGCAAGCTCCCGCCCCGGCGGAACTACCTGCTGGCGGCGGGGCTCGACGATGCGCTGAGGTACCTGGAGCACCTGCGCTTCGGCGCGGAGGCGCTGGACTGGCTGGCATCTCGAGGCCGCTTCTCGGACCGGCTGCTCGGGTGGCTCGAACGCTTCCGCTTCAGCGGTGACGTGGACGCCGTCGTGGAGGGCACGCCGGTGTTCGCCCAGGAGCCGCTGTTGGAGGTCCGCGCGCCCCTGCCAGAGGCGCAGCTGGTGGAGACGTACCTCCTCAACCAGGTGCACTTCCAGACGACCGTGGCCTCGAAGGCCGCGCGCGTGGTGACGGCCGCCGCCGGACGCCACGTCATGGACTTCGGCTTGCGGCGCTACCACGGCACGGACGCCGGGATGAAGGTGGCGCGCGCGGCGTACGTGGCGGGCGTGGACTCCACCTCCAACGTGCTGGCGGGGAAGGCGTATGGGATTCCGCTCGCCGGCACCATGGCGCACAGCTACGTGCAGTCGCACGACGACGAACTGGAGGCGTTCCGCGCCTTCGTGCGCGTCCATCCAAATGCCACGCTGCTGGTGGACACCTACGACACGCTGCGCGGCGTGCAACACGTCATCCGACTGGCGCGGGAGCTGGGCGAGGACTTCCAGGTGCGCTCCATCCGGCTGGACTCGGGAGATCTGCTCGCGTTGTCGAAGGCGGCGCGGGAGATGCTCGATGAAGCCGGCCTGGAGCAGGTGCGCGTGTATGCGAGCGGCGGACTGGACGAAGACGCGGTGGAGAGGCTGGTGACGCGCGGGGCGCCCATCGACAGCTTCGGCGTAGGCACGGCCATGGGCGTTTCGTCGGACGCGCCCGCGGTGGACATGGCCTACAAGCTGGTGGCGTACGCAGGGCGGCCCCGAGTGAAGCTGTCATCGGGGAAGCTGTTGCTCCCGGGCGCGAAGCAAATCTACCGGCGGGAGGTGGACGGCGTGGCGCGCGGCGACGTGCTCACGTGCAGGCAGGACACCGCGCCCGGAAGGCCCTTGCTCCAACCGGTGATGCGCGGGGGCCAGCGGTTGCCCGAGGCGTCACCGACACTGGAGGCCATCCGCGAATTCGCGCGAAGCGAACGCTCACGGCTTCCGCCCGAGATTCGCGCCTTGTCCCCCGCCCGGCCGCCCTATCCCGTGGAGCTGGGACAGGCGCTGCTGCGGGCTCGCGAGCACGAAGTGGAGCTGTGGTCCGCGGCGACGTGAGCCTCGGTGATGCGCACGGAACGGAGTCACTTGCCGGCATTTCGCCAAGGCGGTAGGCAACGCCATGGCGACCAAGAAGACCGCTCCACCACGAGCCTCCGCGGCGAAGGCGAAGAAGCCAGGCAAGGCGCCGCCTGTCCCCATCGAGACCGCGTGGCAGGACCTGGAGGCGACGCTGCGGAACACCTTGGGACAGAACGCCGCGGGCCAGCACCCGGCGGACCTGGAACCCATGCACATGACCTTCGAGCATGCGCCCGACCTGAGCTCGCTCCTTCCGGAGGACTATCAGCGCTTCGTCGAGGCCTTGGGCTATCGCTGGGTGACCACCGGCAAGAAGGGCCTGAGCTTCCTGCCCCCGCGCTGGCGCATCCAGGCCTCGGAAGGCATGGGCGAACCTGGACGGCAGTGGACGACCGTCCGGGAGGAGCGCGAGGCGGGCCGGTACACCTACCGCTTCGTGATGTTCGCGTCCGAGGACCTCAATGACGTCAACGGCTACTGCTTCGGCAAGAGCGCGCACGACGACGCGCTGGTCGTCTGGTCCGTGGAAGACAGCCTGCCCACGCTCGAACTGGGGCCCTTCTCGCCATGGCTCACCAAGAAGCTCGCGGCGCTGAGCAAGGGCGCCTCCACGAAACCGAGCGGCAAGAAAGTCCCTTCGCTGGGAGACCCGCTGGGCCTGATGCAGGAGTCTCTCGGTGAAGCCGCCGCGAAGGCCCGCGACCAGGGGGCCGCGGCCATCCTGGACACCTTCCCCCGAGACACGAAGGACATCTTCCTCCTGGGGCGGAAGCTCGGCGTCGTCCCGGAGCTGATCGGCGAGTTCTCCGAGCTGGAGCGCCTGACGCTGAAGCACGCACAACTGACGCAGGTGTCCGGCGCGCTGAGCCGGCTCACGAAGCTGAAACAACTCGACCTCGCCTGGAACCCGAAGCTGGAGACGCTTCCTCCCGAGCTCGGGCAGTTGGAGGGGCTGGAATCCCTCAGCCTGGACAACACCGGCGTTCGCACGCTCCCGGAGGCGGTAGGCCAGCTCACGCGCTTGAGGTCCCTGGGCCTCAAGGCCACGCCCATGACGACCCTGCCGCCATGGCTGTCCCGGATGAGCAGCCTCAAGAGCCTGGACCTCTACCAGACCTCCCTTCCCCTCGAAGAAGTCGAGGCCCTGCGCAAGGCGCTCCCCGAATGCAACGTGGGCTTCCGGACGTGAAGCGCGAACCCACCAGGGAGGCAAGCGACGAGGTCCAGATGACCCCGGTGCGCCTTTCGGGTACTCCTGGGGTGGCTTCCTCTGAGGCCCAACCATCTGCCATGGTGAAGGGCCGTTTTCCGCTGGAGCGCAACATGAGTCGCCATCTCGGCCCCGCCGTCATCCTTGGCTCGACGCTGCTTCTGGGCAGCGCCTGCAAGAAGTCCGAGGACCCCGCCCCCGAGCCCTCCGCCACTCCGCCTCCGGCGCCCACCGAGCCCGCGCCTGGCTACACCCTGTCCTTCCTCGAAGCCGCGTCGCCCTCGGGATGTACTTGGATTCGCCACGAGTCGTCGGGCACACGCAAGCCGCTCGCCACCGTGGACGCGGTGTGCGAGCGGCTCAAGCTGGCCTGGGGGCCGCGTGGTCGGCAGGGCCTGGTGATGGACCGGGGCAACGGCGAGCTGCCTCCGCGCGCCTGGCAGGTGGACTTCGAATCCGGCCAGAGCACCCGGCTGCTGCTGCCCGAGCTCGGCCACACCGACACGCTGGGCTTCGACGAAGCGGGCCACGTCGTCGCGCTGGTGTCGCAGTTGGAGGACCTGCCGCGGAAGATGGAGAGCGGCAGTGAGTACTTCCTCTTCGAGGGCAAGCGCTTCCTCCTCCCGGAGGCGGACGGCAGCCCGGGTCTGGCGCACGCGTACCGCCACGAGGCCGGCCAGTGGAAGCACCTGGAGACGGTGGCCACGCTGTATGAGGTGGACGGTGCCCTGGGCACGGAAGCCCTGGCCACGGCCAGCCGGCTGACGTCCTCCACCTTCAGCCAGGACGCGGACCGGCTCTCCGAGTCGGAGCTGGAGGAAGGCAACGAAGACGCGGCCCGGCTGGACGCGGTGGTGAAGGACCGGGGCCACACGGCCTACGGCATGTGGGTCTCCATGGAGACGCACCAGGGCCCGCTCTACTCCTGGGAAGCCACGGGCGAGCTGCCCACGCTCATGCTCCCGCTGCGCTGGGAGGTGAACGACCGGCTGGTGGAGCCTGAGCAACTGGCGCTCGCGCCCACGTCGACCGTGGCGCTGCGGATGCGCGGACGCCTGCTGCTGGTCTCCGCCGAGCAGGCCGCCCGCGTCTACGACGCGAAGACGAAGAAGCGCATCGCCGCGTTGGAGAACGTCCACGGCACGCGCTTCTGGCCCCAGCAGCGGACCGTCACCGCGGCGGCGCCCGCCAGCACGGTGACGGAGCCGTAGCACCCGCGCGGCGAACTACCCGCCGATGCTGGCGCCCACGACCGCAATCACCGCGTAGGCAGCGAAGAACAGACCACAGGAGAGCAGCGGCACCGCCAGGGCCGCCACCGCCGCGGTGCTCCAGCCCGTGCGGTGCAGGCTCCGGTACGCGTAGATGCGCAGCCCCAGGGCCCAGAAGGGCGCGCCATACATGCCACAGAAGGGAATCAGCCCCATCATGTAGGGCGATAGCGACAGGGCATTGGCGCGCAGGGTGACCGCGAAGGGCCGACCAGTGCCATCCATCCGGAACACGAGGTGGTCCAGCGCGGAGTTGATGAGCGCGACGAGCATGCCCACGGCGGGCACCAGCACCATCGTCACCCCGAACACCCCGACTCCGGCCAGCCGGAACCGGCTCTGGGAGATGTTGTCGCCATCCATCATCTCACGCGGGATGGCGAAGAGGAGGGCCAGGTAGAAGAGCGCCGTGGTGAAGGAGGCGGCCAGGTTGGACAGCGCCACGAAGCCCAGGGAGCTGCCTACCGAACCCTCCGGCCGCGCGCGCTCGAAGGTGGCCGAGGGACGCAGCATCACCGCCACACAGGTCTGCCAGTACGCCCGCAGGGTCCCCAACTCATCGCGCCGGTCCCACGGCAGGGCATCTGCGGGCACGCGGTCATGACACGCTGCGCACAGGGGCTCGTCCCAGGGCCCCTTCCGCAGGCACTGCGCGCACGCGAAGCTGCCGCACCGGCCACACGCATGCAGGCTGAGCAGCTCCGGGTGGACGGCACACACGGGGTCCGCGGAGCCTGGCGTGGCCTCCTTCAGAAGAGACGCACCGCACCACGCGCAGCTCTGCGCGCCTGGGACGGCGAAGGCCTGACAACTGGGACACGGGATGCGCATACGTGCCCTCATCCTCGCATGGGTGCCCGCCGGGGCGTCAGGGTGTCGGCATCACGCTTTCGCCCCACCCCACTCACGCTTAAAGGAGGGACCATGCACATGCCCGGGCTTGTCTCCCTCCTCCTGCTGTCCGCGCCCGTCCTGGCCGCCGAGCCCGCGACGCAGGACAACGCGGCATTCGAAGCCGAACTCCAGCGCAACCTGGAGGCCTTCGAGGAGACCGTGGACCGCAGCCAGCCCATCCCCTGCGGCCGCCCGCCGATGCGCCCCGAGCGAATCAAGGGAGAGGACCTCCAGTTCGCCCCTTCGCGGCTCACCCGCGTCAAGGAGACCACCTATCAGCTCAGGTGCACCTTCCATCTCGACGGGACGGCCACCGACTGCCGGATGCTCAAGCCCGGAGTGGGCCTGGACGCGAAGAACCGCGAAACCATCAAGCAGTGGCGCTTCAAGCCGGCCACCTACAAGGACAAGCCCATCGCGACGACCTGCACCGTGTCCGGCAAGCTGAAGCCACGGCCGGAGAACTGAGCCGCCTCCGCCGGAGTCATGGGCTCCGGCGGTGATGCTCACTTCCCCGTGGGCACCAGCCCATGGTCATCCGGCACGGGGCCGCTGGCGCCCGGCACCTCGGGGACGGAGGGCGCCGGCGCGGCTTCCGGCCTGGGCGCCTCACGCGCCCGCTTCGCCTCACGCAGGGCCGCGGTGGCCGCCGCCTTCCGGCCCAGGGACTGCTCCCGCTTCGCCAACGCATCCCACAATTCGGGCGCATCCGGATGCAGCGCCACGCCCGCGCGCAGCAGACCCGCCGCCACCGCGGTGGACTCCGCGGTGATGAGGCGCTTCAGGAAGTTCCGAGGCGCGAGCGCCAGTGTGCCCTGCGGCGTGGCCACGGCCTCGCGCAGATGCGGCAGCACGGCCTCCTCGGGGTTCGCCGCGAGCAACGCCTCAGCCAGGGCCCAGCGCGCATCCAGGCCCCGGGGATGCAGCTCCACTGCCCGCTCCAACCAGCGCCGCCGCGCCGCGGGCTGCTTGCGCCAGGCGAAGCCCTCCGCGATGCGCAGCAACTCGTCTGAGTAATCCGGATGGAACCCCGGCGACGCGGTGACGGCCTTGCGCAGCGCGGCCCAGCGAGCCTCCGGGTTCTTCTCCTCGTCCAGGCGCAGGCGCTGGAGGTCGGGCAACTGCGCGCGCTTCCAGCTCGCGGCCAGACGGAGCACGTCCGCGCGCAGCGGCTCGCCGATGCGCTCCGCCTCTGGAACCTGCTTCGCGTCACAAGCGGCCAGGTAATCCTCGAAGAACGCCAGCGGTCCTTCGACGGTGTAGTCCTTCAGCCGAGCCGCGCCGTGGACCTTCTCCAACGTGCGGGCCATGTGCGCGCCCACGCGGATGAAGAGGGCGCGCAGACGCGGGTCATGCCCGCTTCGGACGCGCTCCAGCGCCGCCCGGGGGTCCCGGCCAATCTCCTTCCGGTTCAGCATCGCGGACACCTGGGCGAAGGCGCCGGGCAGGTCCGTCTCCTCCGGCAGCACGCCCGGGCCTCGCGTGGCCCACTGGAAATAGGACAGCCCATAGCTGGCGACGCGGCTGAGCCCTTCGTGCACCACCGCGTCCACCGGGTCCGCCACGTAGGCATCGCGGCGGGTGTTGCCCTCCTCCAGCACCTGCTCCATCAATCGGATGGACAGCCGGCGCATGCGCCGCGCCTCGCCCTCCACGTTGGAGGCCAGGGCAATCACCGTGTCCTCGGCGGGGAGCATCATCAGCAGCGTGGTCGTCTCGGGCTGGCCGCCCGCGTGGGCCACCACGTAGTGGCCGCGCAGCGGATACGTCGCGAAGCCCATGCCGTAGTCGGTGAGGCGCCCGTCGGCGGTGGACATGGACGTCTGCATGCGGCCCATCGTCTCGCGCGACACCAGGGTGTGCGCCAGCACGGCGCGGCCGAAGCCCAGCATGTCCCCCACCGTGGCGCGGGTGCCACCACCGGCGAAGCGGCTGGACACGTCGAGGAAGCGCGACGGCTTCAGCGCCGCCCCCTGGACGCGGTAGCCCTTGGCCTGGTGCTCATCGCGCGTGGCGGTGATGTCCAGGTCCGCGTTCGGCATGCCCGCAGGCTTGAAGATGTGCTCGCGCAGGTAGTCGCGGTAGGACTGGCCGGAGGCCGTCTCCACCGCCGCGCCCAGCAGGTTGTAGCCCCACGTCGTGTACAGGTAGCGGGTGCGCGGCTCGAAGGCGAGCGGCTTGCCCGCGAAGGCGGCGATGGCCGCCTCCGTGCTCACCGCCTTCACGTTGCGGGTGGACGCCACCCCGTCATAGGTGGGCACGCCGCTCACGTGGCCCAGCAGGTCCCTCACCGTGACGGGCCACTGCTTGGCCGGATAGGCCGGCACCAGGGTGGAGATGTCCGCGTCCAGGCTCAGCTTCCCCTGCTCCACCAACTGCAGCACCGCCACCGCCGTGAAGGACTTGGTGACGGACGCCATACGGTACGTGGTGCGCGGCGTCGCGGGCAGCTTGCGGCCCACGTCGCGAAGGCCATAGGCACACACCCAGCGCTCCGCGCCGCGTGTCACGCCCACGGACAGCCCCGCGACGGGCCCCTGTGACAGCTCCGCGCGGACGACCGCGTCCAGGGCGCCGCGCACTTTCTCGGAGAAGGCCCGAGGGGACTGCTCGGCGTCGAGGCTGGCGGGCTCACACACCATCCCCAGCGAGGCCCGAGGCGCCGCCAGGGACACGGGCCCCGCGAGCCCCAGGAGCACCGCGGCCCCATACCGCACGAACGCAAGTCTCATGGCGTGGCCTCCGCGCTGGGCTCGGACACCCCGGAGGGCACGGCTCCCGCCCCCGAGGGCGTGGGCATCACCGCCGCGACACCCCGCGCGGGCGGCGGCGTCTCCACATAGGCGCGCAGCAGCGCGTCGGTGACCAGGTGCCCCAACACGTCCAGGCCCGCGCCGCGCGGATGCACCAGGTCGTCATGCATGTAGCCGGACGCATGGAAGCGCGCGAGCGCCCCCTTTCCGCCCATGGCGGCGTAGAAGTCGAAGAAGGCACACCCTTCGGCGAGCGCGACCTCCCGCTCGGCGGCGTTGACCGCCTCCAGCGAGGGACGCTGCGTCAGCGCCTGAGCCTTCGCGCCGGGCCCCTTCACCGCGTCCATGGGCCCCACCAGCAGGCACGCGCTTCCGGGCGCCGCCTCCCGCGCGCGGCGGAGCAGCGCCCGCAGGTCCGTGCGCAGCTTCTCCATGTCCAGGCGCTTCCATTCGATGCGCTTGGACTCGTTGCCCCCCAGGAAGAAGACGAGCAACTGGGGCGAACGCTCCGCGAGCTGGGACGTGAGCGTGGCGCCGTCGATGCGTGCATAGAGGCTCGCATCCGACGAAGGCACGCCCAGCGTGTCCAGGACGATGCCGGGCCGCGCGTGCTGCAACACCACGCCCTGCACCACCGCGCCCTGTCCCTCGGCCACCACGTCCAGCGTCTGTGCGTCCTCGGGCAGCTCGAAGTGGGTGGCGCGCGACAAGCCGCTTCCCGTGGGCTCGGTCCGCGCCAGCACCTTGCCGCCACTGGAGAGGCTGACCGCGCCCGCGCCGGGCACGTCCAGCCACCACAGCGTTCCGCGCGGCTCGCCATCCAGCTTGAAGCGGCTGCGGGCCTTGGCGCTCGTGGCCACGTGATACACGCCGGTGATACCGAAGGCGTGCGGAGGCGCGCGCAGCTCGCCCAGGGTGCGCGGCTGCCACCCACTGCTGCTGGCGCTGGTGCGGCCTCGCCCGCCGTAGGGCGCCATGCGGTCCACGAGCAACACGCCCCGGCCCGCGCTTCCGAACGCCGTGGCCAGGTCGTCGCGCAGGACGTCCACGATGCGGTCCCCGGCAATCAGCGAGTTGCCAAAGGCCTCGATGACGACGGGGCGGGTGGCGGTGCCCGCGGCCAACGCATCCAGCGACGCGAAGAAGGGCGCCAGCGCCGTGCGCGCGCAGCCGTTCCCCAGGGGTGCCACGCAGGGGTCTTCCACCTTCGCACCGGGCGCGCCCAGCTTCTCGGCCAGGGCCTGGACCTCGGCGGTCCGTTCGGGACGCACAGGCATCCGCCGGCGAACCTCTGGTACGGGGGACGGTCGCGGCGGTTCAGCGGGGCGCACGACCGGTGCCTCTGGCGCGGAAGCAGGGGGTGTGGCGGCGCGAGGAGAGGACCCGATGTCACAGGCGGTCAACAGGCCACCGAGCAGGACCGGGAACCAGGTCCGCCGGCCGCTCCGCCCGACTTCCGAATGCGTCATGTAGTCGGCAGCGTAGACGAAAGCCCCTGCGTGCGCATGTTCCCGGCCACCGTCTCCCCGCCTGCTGGAGGAGCAGCCCCAGCGCCCACCCTCCGCGGCCCTGGCAGCGGTGGAGTGGATGCCTGTGAGTCAACGGAAGTCGCGGGAGAAACAGCCCGGCGCAAATGCAAGGTCAAGCCCCGAACATCCTCCCTTCACTTGCGACCGAGATACCCCAAATTATCCGCTCCCTCTTATGGAGAAACGGAACAACAGGGTCGCGAACTGGACGCGGTTGCACCGCCGGTTTGGCGACCACGTGCGCAAGCTTCGGGCGGCCCGGGAGCTTACGCAGGAAGCGCTCGCGGAACGCAGCGACCTCTCCGTGGACGCCATCCGCCGGATTGAGCGCGGTTCGTTTTCTCCGTCCCTGGACACCCTGGGCAAGCTCTCCAAGGGGCTCGACGTCTCCTTGAAGACGCTCTTCCAGGGCTTCGAGCGCGAGCGCTCCAACGCCGTGGCGGAGATCTGCGACTTCCTGTCCCTGCGGTCGGGCCGCGAGGTCGAGCTCGCCTGGCGCGTCATCCAGGCCATGTTCGAGGAGCGCTGAACCGCACAGGGGTTCCCAGGGGGTCAGGACACGCCCATCCGTCCTGACCCTCCGGGGTCCGCAACCCAGACCCCGGGGACTTTTGAGAGCACGCCAACCGCGATGGTAGCGTGCGGCGCCTCATGACCCCGCTGATGAATCGAGTCGCGAGCCTGCTGTGGGCCCTGACGGTCCTCGTGGTGGTGGGCGGCGTCGGCATGTGGGCCTACCGGCATTCGTCGCTGGGCGCCGCCACGTTCCTCCAGGAGGGCGGGCGCTACCTCCAGGCCGTGCTGTCGCCGCTGCTCGCGGGCAGCGTGGCCTTGGCGTTCGGTCTGAGCTACGCCTCCGGCGTGGTGGCTCGCCGCGCACGGCACCGCGCCCCCCGGCCCAAGCCACTGCCCAAGGGCCCCAGCATCTCCCCGCTCGAGGTGCTCACCCATGACACGGCCACCGCCGTCAGGACCCTGCTCAAGGACCTGGGCCAGCGGCTGGGCCGCATCGCCGCGAAGCCGGACCCAGACATCATCGCCTTCATGGGCCAGTTGATGGACGGCGCCATCCGCCTGGGCGCCAGCGACATCCACATCCATCCGCTGGAAGCAGGCACGCGCATCGCGTTCCGCCTGCACGGCGTGCTGGAGGAAGTGCTCTCCTTCCCGCGCGAGCACCACTCGCGGCTCATCAACCGCGTCAAGGTCCTCGCGAAGCTGGCGCTGTACGACCTGGACAAGCCCCAGGACGGACACTTCCCGTGGACCACGGACGACGGCCCCGCGGACATCCGCGTGTCCATCCTCCCCACCAACCACGGCCCCGCGGTGGCGCTGCGCATCGCCCGCACCGGCGTGCGGCTGCCCCAACTGCCGGCGCTCGGCTTCCCCGACGCGTTGCTCACGAAGTACCAGGAGCTGCTCGCGCTGCCGCAGGGCCTCATCCTGGTGGCGGGCGCCACCGGCAGCGGCAAGACGACGTCGCTGTATGCCTCGCTGGGCCACATCCAGCAGTCGCGCGGCGAGCTCACGCGAATCGCCACCATCGAAGACCCCATCGAGTTCGACGTCCCCCTCTTCGCGCAGACGCAGGTCAACGCCGCGCAGGGCTTCACCTTCGCGCAGGGCCTGCGCGCGGTGCTGCGGCAGGACCCCAACGTCATCATGGTGGGTGAGATTCGCGACTCGGAGACGGCGCGCACGGCCATCCAGGCGGGCCTCAGCGGCCACCTGCTGCTCAGCACCATCCACGCCAACTCCGCCGCGGGCGCGTTCAACCGCTTCATCGACATGGGCGTGGAGCCCTTCCTACTCGCCTCCGCGACGGTGGCCACCCTCTCGCAGCGGCTGGTGCGCAGCCTCTGCCCCCACTGCCGCGCGCCCCTGCCCCTGACGCCCGAGGAAGCGGTGCGGCTGGATGCCGCCGGAATCCGGCGCGGGAACTTCTTCGGCCCCGTGGGGTGTGAACGCTGCGAGGGCAGCGGCTACCTGGGCCGCACCGCCCTCTACGAAATGCTCGTGGTCTCCCAGGGCATCCGCGACGCCATCAACGCCAAGGTGCCCAGCTCCCGCATCCAGGAGCTCGCGGTCCAGGAGGGCATGGTGCCCCTGCTGGCCGCGGGCGTCGAACGCGCACGCACGGGCGACACGTCGCTGCGCGAAGTGTTCCGCGTCGTTGGCGGCTGAGCCCTCTCTCCAGGAAGCGACCTCACGTGAACACCCCTCCCTTTCCCCGCGGCCCCGTCACGGAAGCATCATCCGACTCCGATGCCTGGTCCCAGTCACTGATGGGGCGCACCGAGGAGTTGGCCCACCTCCAGGCGCAGACGCCCCAGGAGGCCGAGCCCGCCGAGCCGCCCGCGCCCCAGGCCCAGCCCCGGAGGCGGACCTTCCAGGCACCGCCACCGCCGCCGCCGCCCAGCCCGCTGGCCGCCGTCCTCAAGCTCTGCGGCGCGGCCGCGGGCCTGCTGGCCGCGAGCCTCCTCGTGCTCCCCGCGCTCCGGCAGGCCGGAGAGCCCCCCGTCACCCCGGAGGAGGTGGCCGCCGCCCGCCCCGAGACGACGCTGGCCCCGAGCTTCGACCCACCTTCGGGGGTCCGCGAGGGAGAGGTCCGTGAGCAGCGCGCGTTCATGGAAGGCGCCAGCCTGCTCATGGTCGACTCCGCTCCGTCGGGCGCGACAGTTTCTGTGAACGGTCGAACCGAAGGCACTACGCCGCTGTCGGTGACGCTGGAGTGCGTGACAGACGCGCCGGTTACGGTGAAGCTCACGCGCCGAGGCTTCAGCTCCCTGGAACACACGCTCCCATGCCGTCACGACACCATGACCCAGCTCTTCGGAAGGCTGCGCAAGGGGAAGAGCAGCGCGAAGCCGTGAGCGCCGCGTCCCCTACCGTGCTCGTCGTGGACGACGACGCCGACATCCGAGAGGCCGTCCAGGACATCCTGTCCTTCGAAGGCTACGCCGTGGCCCAGGCCGCCAACGGCCAGGAGGCCCTGGAGCTGCTGACCGGGCCCCACGCGGTGCGGCCGTGCCTCATCCTGTTGGACCTGATGATGCCCGTCATGGACGGCGAGGAGTTCGTCGGCCGGATTCAGCAGGAGCAGCGCCTGGCGGAGCTGCCCATCATCCTCGTCACGGCGAGCGGCCGCGCCCACCTGCCCGGTGTCCGCGCCGTCCTCAAGAAGCCCTTCGACATGGACGTGCTGCTGAGCACGGTGGGCGAACACCGCCACTGACGGACGTCCCCTTCAGGAGCGCCGCTCTCCCATCAACATCGCGGCCACCTGCGGGTCCAACTGGAAGGACTCGAAGAAGCGGTCCGCGTCCTGGGGCGGCTTGCCCTCCGGGTGCAGCAGCAACTGCTGGTAGAGCCGGGGCCCCACCAGGAAGAAGCGTCCGCGCAGGTGGCGCGGGCCGGACACGCCCTCCACCTCCCAGCCCGGGAAGCCACTCAGCACCAGCGGCCGCGCGGACAGCCCGGTGGCGCCCAGCGCCTCCAGCGCCCCGTGGCTGGCTCGGGCCACCACGTCACGCGGGTCCGCCTGGGACACCGCGGCCGCGGGGAAGTCCGTGTAGGAGACGTAGTAGGCGGTATCCACCTCCGGCCGCACGGCGATGAAGGTGTGGAGTGTCACCGCGCCGACATCCGTCTCCTGCGAACGGCGCTCCTCGCTCACCGGCCCGGGAATCGCGACGGAGAAGCCCCCTTCCGTGGACCGGACGACAGGCTCGGCGGCCCGCGGGGCTTCGGGCTTCGCGGCGGCGGTCGGTGCCTGCTGGCGGGAGGCACACGCCCCCAGCCCTCCCAGGGCCAGGAGGGCGGCGAGCGGCGCGGCGCGGCGCGGGGTCTTCATAAGGGCAGGCGACTCCTGAAGGTTGGACCCCGAAGGTACGTCGGGCCTTGCGGGAACGCATCCGCCGTCTACACGCGGACGCGCGCCATGCGACGCTTCGCGCCAACCTGGGGGCAGCCCCCTCAGTGCAGGGTGTCCTCGGGGGACGTCAGCCCCGCGTCCTCTTCGGCATGCCGAACGGCCTCGGTGGCCACGGCCAGCCGCACGCAGAAGACGGAGCCATGGCCGGGCTGGCTCGTCACGTCGATGCTGCCCCCATGCCCCTCGACGATGCGCCGGGCCACCGACAGGCCCAGACCCACGCCCGGGGCGCGCTGACGGGCGTTGCCGGTGCGCTGGAAGGGCGCGAAGAGCAGGCGCATCTCCTCCTCGGAAATGCCGATGCCCTGGTCCGTCACGCAAAGGACGGCCGTGTCCTGTTCGCGGCGCACGGACACCTCCACGGTGCTGCCCGCTGGCGAGTACTTCAGCGCGTTGCTGATGAGGTTGTGGAGCACCTGCTCCAGCCGGGCCGGGTCCGCGCGAACCGGCACGGACACGTCCGGCAGGATGAGACGGAGGCCATGGCCGGTGTCGCCGGAGCGGTAGAGTTCCACCACCTCGCGGGCCAGCTCACGTGCGTCCCGCACCTCCGGGCGCAGCTCCAACCTGCCGGCTTCGATGCGGGTGGCATCGAGCAGGTCGCCCACCATGCGGTCCAGCCGCTCCACCTGCCGCCCTACCAGGGCCAGGGTGCGGTCCATGCGCTCGGGCGTGAGCTGGGCGCGGCTGCGGTCCGACAGGGCTGTGGACAACTTGAGGGCGGACAGCGGATTGCGCAGCTCGTGCGCCACGCCCGCGAGGAACGCGAGCTGCTGCTCCTGCTGGTGGGCCAGGCTGTTGGCCATCTCGTTGAACGTGCGAGCCATGTCCCGCAGCTCGGTGGGCCCGGCCTCCGGGGCCCGGGCGCGCCTGCAGCCCGCGCCGAAGCGGCGCATGGACTGGCTGATGTCCCGCAGCGGCTGGAGCGCCACGCGCCGCAGCAGCACGCTCACGACGAGCACGCCCAACAGCAGCAAGCCGCAGAGCACCACACCCACGGAGTCCGCCATGTTGTTCCACCGCTCCGCTTCCGAGCGGGCCACGCGCGCGCGCTCCACGTTGATGGAGCTGACCTCCTCCAGGCCACCCAACGCGGCGTCCAGCGCCGGGCCCGCCTCCTGCTCCGCGCGCACCGGGTCCCATTGGGCGGAGAAGTAGACGTCCACGTCCTCGCGGACAGCGTCGAGCCGCTGACGCTCCGCCGCCGTCGAGGCGATGCGTCGCAGCTCCCCCATCTGCCGGTACAGTGAGGCCTCCAGTTCGAACCGCGACAGCCCGTCCGGGCCACGGGGCACCTTGGCGGGGCCTTCCCGGACCATCCGGTCATGCGCCAGCAGACCCACCTCCAGCTCCTCGGACACCCGGATGCCCCCGAAGGCGACCCCCAGGGTCGCGGCCGAACGGTCGAGCACGCTCGTCAGGACGATGAGCAGGGTGGCGGCCGCCAGTGTCACCAACGTCAGCACCCCCATGGTGGCGGCGAGCCAGGAGCGCAGGCTCATGGAGCCGCCCCGGGCGGAACGAGGGCCATCTGAAACACGGGGCAGACCCGAAGGGACCTTCACGCACGCTCCTCACGGGGTTCCCAGACACGAGGGCCACCCCCATTGCTGAGAGGAGCAACACCGCCAATGCCCACGGGATTCGCGGACCAGGCAGCAAGCGGGCACGCCTGACCCGTTCCCTGAAAGGGGACATCACCGGATGGCGCCAGCCGTGCTAGGGAGGGGCGATACGTGGCCGGCAAGCGCCCTGGCCGACGAGCGAGAGGTCTCCATGGACATCATCTCCCAGCCGGTACGCACCTTGAAATTCGATGGCTTCTGGCGCTGGCTCCAGGAGCACACGCACTGCATCCTGCGGTGCGGCTCCGTGGACGCCATGCTGTATGACCACGACGACTTCCACTGGGCCCTCCTGGAAGAGGAGCGCCAGCACATCGTGCAGGTCCTCAAGGGAAAGGTGCTGGTGGGCGAGCTGGTCATCCCCGGCCGCGAGGTGACGGAGGTGAACATCGCCCCCGACCCGGACACGGGCGCCCAGGGCCACTTCCTGGTGGAGCTCATGGGCGGGCCCAAGGAAGACCCGCAGGCGCTCTACCACTTCATCATGGCGCACGGCATCGACCCGGCGCCGGGGCACAAGGACCTCAAGCACTGAGGACGGTGCGCTCGATGAGCGTCACCGCGTCGTCCGTCCCGTTGACGTAGGGCCTCGTGCTCCGAGCCGGTCGGGCACGAGCGAGCCCGGCGGCGCGCGTCACCAGCGCCTCCACGGAGCCCGCCCGCTCCTCGGGGCGCAGCCGCAGGGCCTGCCTGTCGTAGAGCCGGGGCCGCGCGAGCGCCACGAAGGGCGTCCCGGTGACGCGGGCCTCCTGCACGGTATTGTACCCTCCCGCGCCGACGAGCACGTCCACGCCAGGGAGCACCGCCAGCGCGGGCCACGTGGCCATGCGCAGGGCCAGGCCCTCCTCCAGGGAAGCCCCGGCCCGGCTGCCCTGCTTCGCGCGCGGCGCGGGCACATCCATCGCCGCTCCGGGCGGCACCAGCCACCGGACCGCGGCCTCTGGCCCCAGCATCGCGTCCAGCCGGGCGGCGATGTGCCCCGCCTCCCCCACTTCCTCGGGGGTGCCACAGCCCATCACCGCCACCAGGGCGCGCGTATCCTCCGCGGGCACGCCCAGCCGCGCGCGGGCCTTGTCGCGGGGCAGCAGCTCGCTGGCACGCAGGAGCAGCCAGGGCGCGGTCCTCACAGCGCGAGGATGGTTCGCGAAGGGCGCGGCCTCACCTGGGACGAGCAGCAGGTCGTACGCGTCCACCGCCCGCGCCAGGCCGTACTGCTTCACGTAGGTGGGATTCACGTCGCGGTGAATCAGCACCTTGCGCGCGCGCACGGAAGGCAGCATCGGCGCCAGCTCGCCTCCGAGCCCCCGGGGGAAGGTGTCCACGACGAACAGGTCCGGGCGCACGTCCGCCAGGCACTGCTCCACCACTTCGCCCACGGCCTCGCGCCCCAGCGCGGGGTTGAGCCGGAACACCTCGACACCGGTGCCCAGCACGTCCTCCAGTGGGAGCCCGCTCGCGAACGGGCTGTTCGTGAGCAGGACGACGGCGTGCCCTCGGCGCGAGGCCGCACGAGCCAACGCGGAGGCGCGGGTCAGGTGCCCCATGCCGCCTCCGAGCGCATAGACGAGCCAGCGGCCAGCCATCAGCTCCCGCCCATGTCCTCCTCGAAGGAGGCGTCGTCCTCGTGGCGGAGGCTCTCGCCGTCAGCCTCGGTGAAATCGTTGGCGTCGTGGGCCCTGCCGCTCCCCGACGAGGCGGAGGCGCCGTAGTACCCGTAGTTGTCGTAGTAGTAGCTCGGGTGGTCCTCGTCCACGCCGCTCCGGTCGCCCGAGTAGTCCTCGTGTTGCCGCGCGCACGTCGCGCAGAGCATCTCCGCGCCCACGGACGTCACGTGCTGCTCACACAGCGGCATCGCGCACTGCATGCACGTCATGGCGGCGGGGCTCCCGCAGCCATGGGAGAACAGGAAGCCCACGTTCTCCTGGCAGACCAATCCACTCATGGCTGGGCCAGCTCCTGGGACGGCGGCGCCTGGAGGTGGAAGAGCAGCGCCATGCGCAGCGGCAGCTCCAGCGCCTCGAAAGCGAGACACGCGGCGGCCTCCGCCGCCAGCAGCGACTTGGTGGCGAGCAGCGTGCGCCCCTGCGCATCACGCAGGGAGACCTTTCCCTCGCGCACCTTCACGCGGGCCACGTCCGCGCCAGCGCCGTCCTGGATGCGAGCACCGTCGTCCTCCGGCCACACGGAGTACAGGAGCGTGCCCTTCATGTCGTTGAGGCGCCAGCCCGGCCCCTGCCGCGCGAGCGTGAACAGCACCTGCCGCTGCTCACCGTCCCGCACGGTGAGCGCCCCGCCCGCGGAGCCGACGACATACCCCAGCGCCACGTCATCCGGGCCGGAGACCTTCAGCGCCGCGCCCTTCCACTTGTAGCGCGCCAGCTCGCGCTCCTCGCCATCCACCAGCTTGGCGCCGTCATCCTTCGGCTTGAGGGAGAAGCGCTCGCGGTCGGCGTCGTCCTTGAACTTGAGCTTGCCCTCGAGGCCCTTCACGTCCGCGGCGGCGACGGGGGCGACAGCGGCCTCCTGAGCGCGAACGGCTCGCGGCGCCTCGGCGTCACCGGGCTTGGAGCACCCGGCGGCGCCCGTGAGCGCGACCAGGGAACAACAGAGAAGGAACCGGCCCATGCCCATCATCACGAAGCCTTCGCCTGCTGACGCAGTTGTCTGGAGTAGTTGAGGACCTGGTAGAGGCTCAGCAGCATCATCACCACCGTCTTCGGCGCATCCACCGCGTCCCCCTGCACGTTGGGCCCGGCATCCCAGTCCTGCTCCACGAGGGTGCGCAGGACCATCCGGTCCTCGCCCAACTGGAGCTTGTCCACGGCGACGTCCTCCGGCAGGCGCATCGCCCGACGGGCCTCCGGCTCGAGCAGCGCCAGGTCCTGGTGACGCGCCGCCTTCACGCGCAATTGGACCTGGAGCAACGCCCAGCTGTCCTGCCGGTGCTTCGTCTTGTACTTGCCGCTGGCGCTGCGCCGGGTGCGCGACCGCTTCATGAGCCGCTGCACCATGGCGATGCGCAGGTGCGTGCCGTCCAGCAGCCGCGTCTGGAGGGAGAACCACGGGTCGCTGAAGTTCTCCGCGTTCCAGCCGCTGGGCGTGGTGTGCTTGCCGAGCAGCTTCTCCGAGCTGTCCGCGGGCGTGAAGTCGAGCTCCAGCCTCACCGACGCGTCAGGGCCGATGTCACGGCGCAGCCGATGGATGACCTGAGAGGCCAGCGTGTACCGCCGGTTCTCCAGGTCCAGGCGCCGGAAGCGAAGGTACACGACGAAGCACCCCACGGTCCCCGCGAGCAGCACGAGGCCCGGCCACAGGGTGAGCCGCTGCGCGAGCGCGTCCTCGAGCCCCTCATCCAGCATCATCCGGTAGATGAAGATGGCGACGGTGGCGGCCAGACACACCCAGGCCGCCTTCCGCCACTTCCGCCGCGACCGCTCCACATCCATGTCCAGGAGGCGCAGCCGCTCGAGGTCTTCCTGCAACTCCCTGATGGGGCCGCTGCATCTGTAGACGCGTTCCTCGCGGAAGCGGTCGATGTTGAATGCCACGGTGAGTCGCGCCCCCTCGGCGGAACGAAAGAAAGGGGAAGCGTAAGGGCCCCTGCCGTAGGGGTCAAACCCTCCTGTTTGCCGGCCCGGCCGAGCCGCGATAGCAACACGAGTGTGTCTCCCCATCCCGGCACCGGCATCGTCTACGCGTCGTTCGACCGCTTCCCTTCGCCCAAGGGCGCCGCGGTGCACATCCGGGCCTTCGTGGAGTCGCTGGGCGCGGCCTTTGGCCGAGTCGACCTGGTCGCGCTCCGGGACAGTCCCACCGCGCCCACCGGGCCGCTCGCGCTGATGGAGGGCGTGACGTACCACCCGCTGGAATCACGCGGGAAGGACCTGATGGCCCAGGCCCTGTCGTTCCGCTCGCACCTGGCGGCATGGTGGCGCGAAAGACCGCGAGCCTCCGTCGTACACGTGCGCTCCATCTTCGAGGGCTACCCCGTCGCCTGCCGGAAGGAAGCGCTGACGGACGCGCTCGTCTTCGAGGTGAACGGCCTGCCCTCCATCGAGCTGAAGTATCACTACCCGGACGTGGCGGATGACGCGGAGCTCTTGCGCAAGCTGGTGGCGCAGGAGGACGTCTGTCTCTCGCGCGCGGACCTGGTGGTGACCCCGAGCACGGTGACGGCGGAGTACCTCGTGACGACCCGGGGCGTGGACCCCTCGCGGGTGCGGGTGATTCCGAACGGCGCCGACCTGGAGGTGTTCCGGTACGCGCCGTCGCGCCCTCGGGAGCCCGGGCGCCCCGTGCGGCTGCTGTACAGCGGGACGATGACGTCCTGGCAGGGCGTGCACCATGCCATCGAGGCCTGCCGGTTGCTGCGGCGGGACATGCCCACGGTGCTGACGCTGGTGGGCCCGCTGCGCCGGCACACACGACGGGCGCTGATGGACCGGTGCGGTGACCTGCTGTTGGAGGGCACAGTGGAATTGTTGGAGCCCCTGCCCCAGGCGGAGCTGGCGGCGCTGCACCATGCCTGCGACGTGGTGCTGGTGCCCCTGCCCTTCAACGACCGCAACTGCGTGCAGGGCTGCTGTCCGCTGAAGCTGCTGGAGGCCATGGCCACCGGGACGCCCGTGGTGGCCAGCAACCTCCCCGTGGTGAGCACCCTGGCGGCGCCGGACGAGGTGATGCTGATTCGGCCGGGCTCCGCGAAGGCGATTGTGGAAGCGGTGAAGGCCCTGCGGGCGGACCCCGCCCTGGGCCCCGCGATGAGCGCGAAGGCACGGGCGCGAGTGGAGCGCGACTTCCCATGGAGCCGCGCGGGCGAAGCCCTGGTGAGCGCCTATGAGGAGCGGCTCGGGATGGCGCGGGCCAGCACGCGACGGAGCACCTCTGCCTCCGCGTGCGCCTGAAAGCGCTCCTCGATGCGCTGACGGGCGGCGTCGCCCATCGCGGCGCGCTGTTCGAGCGGCAGGGAGAGGACATCCAGGCACGCCTGCCCCAGGTGATTGAGCAGGGCCTTGGAGACGATGAAGCCGTTGCGTCCGGCGTCCACGGCCTCGGGGATGCCGCCAGCGTCGCTGGCGATGACGGGCCGGGCACAGGCCATGGCCTCCAGCAAGGCGTTGGGCATGCCCTCCCACAGCGACGGCTGGAGGTAGACGTCACACAGGCGCAGGTGCGCGGCGATGGCCTCCGGTGTGTCCAGCGGCCCGGAGATAAGAATGCGCGCGGCGTCCTCGGGGTGCTCGGCGCGGAAGGCGACCAGGTGCTCGGCGTCGCGCGGCCGCACCTCGCCGATGACGAGCAGGCACGCGGGCCGGACGCGGCGCACCTCGGTGAGGGCGGAGAGCAGGAAGGGCAGCCCCTTCTTGTGCCGGAGCTCACCGGAGAAGCCGAGCACGGCTTCGTCTGGGGCGATGCCCAACCGCTCCCGGAGCGCCGGGTCCGCGGGGCCGGGGGAGAAGATGCCGGTGTCGACGGCGTTGGGGATGACCTCCACGGTTTCGTCCCGCCCCAGGAGCATGCACATCTTCCGGCCCAGGTCCGCGGAGGCCGCGGTGAGGACGCGGGCACGTTGCAGCGTCCACAGCAGGCGCGCGAAGTCGCCCGGAGGGAACATGAGCTGGTCCACGTCATTGCCCCGAGCGCTGACAGTGGAGGCAATGCCCACGGACTCGGCGAAGGCGACGGCGAGGAACCCGGGCGGAGACAGGTAGTGCCCCCACACCAGGTCATAGCGTTGCTTCGCGTGCAGATAGCCGAGCACGTCGAGCGTGTGCTGCATGGACAGGTCCGTGCTGCCGAACAACCCCAGCCGGTGGAGCGTCACACCCCGCGCGAAGGGTGAGACGTCCCCGGCGTCCTCCACCGTCTGGAGCGCGCCTGGCGCCGCCGTGCGCGTCCAGGCCAGCACGTCCACCCGGGCGCCCAGCTTCACCAGCGAGCCCGCGGTGCGCGCACCACTGCGGGCCAGGCCGCCAATGTCGGGAGGAAAGCGTTCAGCGATGAGGAGGACGCGCGGGCTGTCGGACATGGCCGCGCAACGCTACCTCCATCAAGCGCCATCGCCACCCGCAACCTGGGCCTGGAGCCGGTGTCTTGCGTGAGACGCCCAGGAGCACGGCCCCCCTGGGTGTGCCCCTCACTGCCCGAAGCCCCCCAGCGCCGTCCGGCTGAAGCTCGCGGCCCCCTGACTCACCCGCGCGGCGGACTGGCTGAACACCTGGAACGCCGCGCGAATCTCCTGTGCGCTCTGCCCTGGCGTGAGAATCCACTTGTCGTCGATGCCCATCTCGCGGAACACGCGCCGGAAGTCCGTGCTCCCGTCGTTGATGCCCATCGCCGCGACGATGTGATTCTCCGCGCGCTTCAGGTCATTCACCAGCGCCGCCACGTCCTTTGCCTTCGCCGACGTCGAGTGCTGGTCCGAGCCATCCGTAATCAACAGTGTCACTGTCCGCACCGGCACGCCGTTGGCGCTGAACTCCTGCGCCTTCGCCAGCACCGTGCCCAGCAGCACCACCGACTGGTCGTACAGCGGCGTGCCATGGTCCGCCCGGTAGTTCCTGGCATGCATCCGCACCACGTCCTCCACCGGCCGGTACGGGTTCAGCACGAACCCGTTGAGGTAGCGCGTGTGAAAGAGGACGCCGTCCTTCTGCTTGCTCGCCAGCAGCGCGTCCAACACCAGGTTGTGCCCGTCACACACCGTCTTCGAATGCCCGGAGTAGTCGATGCTCCCCGAGTCATCCGGCATCACCGTCACCAGCACCACCTCGCTGGACTGCACGTCCTCCACGCAGACGCCGAGCCCCGCCTGAATCTGCGCGCCCAGGTCCACCACCGTCAGCGCCTGCAATCCCGCCGGGCTCAGCACGCCCTCCGCGTGTGCGTCATCGAAGAGCTTCCGGATGCCACTGCCATTCGCCTTGCTGCTCATGTCCCGTGCTCCTTCTCCCTCTCCCGAGGGCAGGGCTCCGCCTGTCCCGCTCGCGCGAGCGCAGGCGAAGCGATTGCGGTGTGTCGTTGCGCCTCGCGCCGCGAGGCTCAGGCGATGCGCAGGTCCGGCCAGCTCGCCAGCGGGTCCGTGGACTTCACCAGGTGCATCCCCGCGTCCGCGAAGCGCTTCAGCGAAGCCTCCGCCTGCGGAGTGAAGTCCGCCGCGAAGCCCCCCTTGCCGTCCGGCACCGTCACCGACGACATGCAGTCCGTCAGCAGATACACCTTGCGAGCCAGCGCCGCGTCCTGCGCGACAATCTCCCCGAGCAGGTCGTCGATGGAGCTCTTCACGCAGTGGCTCGCCGCCTGCCCTGCAATCACCACCGCGTCCGCGGTCATCAGCGTCTTGAGGAACTGGGTATTGCGCTGCGCCAGCGGCTGGCCGTCATGCCGCCCCAGCACCTCCGGGCGCAGCACCGAGTAGTTCTCCGTCAGCGGATTGCCCCCCTTCACCTCCGCCCACGACTGCATGCCACGCGCGAAGGAGTGGAACAGCCGCGCCTCCTGCACCACCCCCGCCAGCGCGTGCCCGTCGCTGCCCAGCAGGCAGTGCGGCGGCCACAGGTACAGCGTGTACTTGCCCGCTCGCTCCAACTCCTCGCAGTAGTACTTCACCTGCTTGAGCAGCCAGGGGTAGTTGCCACCGCACAGCCACTTCGCCATGGCGGGGTTGGGCCGCGCCTGCCCACGCTCAATCTGCTCGCGCGTCACCTCGCGGTACGGCGTCAGCGGCTGGTCGTCCTGGTCCACCCAGAAGGACGGGAAGAAAATCTGGTATGCGAAGTGGGTGTCGAGCGTCGCCGTCACGTTCGTCAGCGCACCGAGGTTGCTGTAGATGAACTCCGCGATGCGACGGCTGTCATCCACGGCGCCGCGCCCGCTGCGTCCCGCCACGTAGAGCGAGCCCTCCGGGAAGCAGAAGTCCTTCTGCACGTCGATGAGCAACAGGTGCAGGTTGAACGCGTCCGTCGCCGACATGGAGACGTCGTTCGCCGCGCGCCAGCGCTGGGCCTCCACCTGGAGCTTTCCCGCGTCAGGGCTGTATCCGAACTGCCCGGCATGGGCCGCGTCGTAGAACCTCGGAAGCGGAAGCGCCTTCACTTGCGTCTTCATCGTCCTACCTCCTGTGAGGCGTGGAGGCACCCGCTCCACGCGGTTGAGCAACGTCCCTTCAGTTCATTCGCAGCACGGTGATGTCCTGCCGCCCCACCACCGCCAGCCCCTGCCGCACGAGGTAGAGCGAGCAGCCCGCGTCCACGAAGGGCTCGGCATCCGGGAACTCGCGCACTGCCTCCAGGCGGCCCTGCCGAAGCTCCACACGGGTGAGCCCCGTATCGGTGGCGCAGAACAGCGCGTCGCCCGCCGCGCACCGTCCACGTGGCGCGCTGCCCAACCACGAGCCGTCACCGGCCTCCGCCACCGCGCTCGCGCGCACGGCCCCGTCGTGGCCCACCACCACACAGTGATGCAGCGTGCGCCCACCGGCTTCCTCCACCAGGAACAGCCAGGCGGAGGCCCCATCGAAGACACAGTCCACGTCCACGAGCTTTCCCGTGGGCCAGGGGAGCGACAGTCCATCCTTCAAGCCCAGGCGCTCCGCATCGAAGACGAAGGCGCCGCGCAGGCCTCCCGCGCGATGGAAGCCCAACCCGAAGCGTGGCCCCACGAAGAGCCGCGTCTGTCCTTCGAGCACCGCCCCCACGCGCTCCGGCCCCAATGCACCGTCCCGCCACAGCCCGCCGCCCACGGCCCAGTACCGGTGCCGCGCGTTGGTGGCGAAAGCGGACTGGCCCTCCGGCGCATCCACGCCCATGCGGTCCGGGGGCCGGCCGGGCGCCAGCACCGCCACCTCACCGCCCCGGCCCACCAACGTCACGTCCCCTTGCAAGGCCCAGCGCAGCGACGGGTCCAGCTCCCCGCGCAGCACCACGCGTCCGTCCTCGCGCCGGTACGCGCCTTCCGCGTGGTAGAGCCAGCGAAGGATGCCCGCCTCGTTGCTCGCGTGCACCAGCACGCCTCGCGTGGAGAACAACCGCGTCGCCGTCACCTGGCCTCGGACCGACGTCACCGGCGTGGCAGTCGCTGTGGCGTGGGGCTGACACGTCGGACAGGCCGCTCGCGCATGTTCCACGCCGCACGACGCGCAGGGGGTGAAGCGCAGCCCCTCCAGCAGCGGATACGGAAAGACGCCGCGAAGGTCCTCCACGAAGACGCGGTGCAGGTGGTGCAGCACGTCGTCCGGCAAGGTCGCCAGCGGCAGCGCAGGCTTGGGATACTGCACTTCCGGATGGAACACGGTGATGCGTTGGAGCACCCGGCCCGCGGACGTCGTCCGAGCAGCCGCGCTCCTGGGCTTGTAGACGCCTCCGTGCGGCCCCACGCACAGCAGCGACTGCATCACCGCGACGGCATAGGCATACCAATCACTCTCGATGGAAGCGGGGCGGCTGGGTACCAACCCTTGCGTGCCCGTGCTCCCGAGCCGCAGCGGGTCGAGGAAGCGCTCCGTGAACACCGGACAGAGGAACCCGCCGAACTGAAAGCTGTCCGCGTCGATGAGGTACGCCTCCGACGTCCCCGCCACGAGCACGTTGAGGTCGTTGAAGTCCCCCACCACCACGCCCGACGCATGCACCGCGTCGAGCGTCCGATGCAGCTCGCGCAGCAGGTCCACCACCCGCCCGGACGCCGCGCCTGCCCTGCGGAACGACGGCTCTCCGAAGCGCCGCAAGGGCTCCACGCCGTCCAGCTTGCGCATGGCGTAGCCCAGGACCTCGCGCGCCTTCTTGTCCGTCGCCAAGGCCTGGGGCACCACCACCCGGCCGGGCAGTCCTGCAGGGAAGGCGCGCAGCTTGCGCTGGTGCTCGTCCAACCGGACGCGCGCCGCGGCCTGCTCCGCGGGCAGGCCCGTGTAGTCGGGGTGCTCGGGTGGCTTGAACACCTTGAGGGCGCGGCCATCCCCCAGGTCGAACACGTCCGCCTCGCCGCCCTTGCCCAGCGCTCGCGCGGGGTTCAACCGCACCTTCTTGCCTTCGAGCCAGACGTCCATGGCCTCACGCCCTCCCCATGCGGCGGCGCAGCACCACCAGCGTGGTGTCATCCGGCAGCAAGCCCGGCGTTCGCGACAGTTGCTGGGAGGCGAAGTCCGCGCGCACGGCTTCTCGGTTGAGCAAGGCCAACCGGCGGCGCAGGGCATCCGGGTTGGCGAAGTACCGGTCCTCCGTCCACAGCCGCGACAGCGGCCCGACGAGTTCATCCCCCGCAGGCATGCGCGTGGTGGCCAGTCGCTCCAGGTCCGCCACACCATCGGTGCCCAGCAGCAGTGCGTGGACGTCCTCCGTGGGCACCAGGGCCCGCGTGGTCAGCGCGACGTCCTCTCCGTGCATCAACGCATAGGCGAGATAGGGCGGCGCGTTCCCCGGAAACGGCCCGAGCGGATGCACCTCGCCATTGAGCGCCCACACGCCGTCTCCCGCGGAGAAGACGAGCGTCAGCGAGGGCGTTACCACCGCGCCCACCACGGTGAAGAGGAAGTCCCCCATCACCTCCCGCCCCAGGTCCGCCCGGAGCTCACTGAGCAGACACAGCACATCCTCACGAAGGCCTGGGAGGAAGGTGGGCTCGTCCACGCGCTCACCGTCCGCGAGCCGCACCAGCGCGGCCCGCGCCAACCTGCGCGCGCCCAGCTGCGCACCCAGCTCACTGCAGGGCTGGCTGCCACAACCATCCGTCACCACGGCCACCAGGCCATGCTCACTGGCGCGGATGCACAGCGCATCCTGGTTGTTGCGACCCGCTCGGGCGTGCTCCCGGCCCAGCACCGAGGCAGCGGCGACGTCGAAGGGCAGCGCGGACATGGCTCTCCCGTGGCCCTGAAAGGGCACGTGCGGCGAGACAGGCGGCGATACGGCGGCACGCTTCAGCCAGTGGACACCCCACGGGCAGCGGCCTCTCACGAACCTGGGTCGCGCCCATGTTCGTGTCTCAATGACACCAACATAGTGTCCAAATGACACGATGTCAATGTCACGAGCTGCCGGGGCCTCCCTCGAGCCCGCAGCGGGTCAGAGCTCGAAGTTGAAGCCCGCCTTCTCCAACTGCTTGTACTTCTTGTGGTCGAACCGGTAGAGGCGCGCTGCCCGGTGGGAGACGTCCTGCTCCACCTCGTCCAGCTCCTCGAGCAGGTCCATGGCGAGGATCTTCTTGCGGAAGTTCCGCTTGTCGAGCTCCCGCTCCAGGATGACCTCGTACAGCCGCTGAAGCTGCGTCAGCGTGAACTTGGGAGGCAGCAGCTCGAAGCCGATGGGTTGATAGCGGACCTTGCCCTTGAGCCGCTGTAGCGCCGTGCCGAGCACGTCCACGTGGTCGAAGGCCAGCTTCGGCGTATCCCAGACGGAGAACCACGCCGCGTCCCGCGCGTCCGTCGCCGCATGCGGCACATGGTCACTGAGCTTCACCAGCGCGAAGTACGCCACCGTGACGACGCGCCCGCGTGGATCTCTCCCCGGGGCGCCGAACGTGTAGAGCTGCTCCAGGTGGTTCGGCCGGATGCCCGCCTCCTCATCCAGCTCCCGGCGCGCGGCGTCGTCGAGCGACTCCTCCATCCGCACGAAGCCCCCCGGCAGTGCCCACCGCCCGGCGAAGGGCTCCACCCCGCGGCGAATGAGCAGCACCTTCAGGTCCTCGTCATCCAGACCGAAGACGACACAGTCCACCGTCAGCGCCGGCCTGGGGTACTCATAGGTGTAGCTCACGGGTCCCGGCATAGTGTCCGGAACACACCCGGGTCAAGTCGCGGACGGAGTGGCCGCCGGGCCCGCGCGGCCTAGGTCCGGACCATGCGCGACAACTGGCGCCAGTCGACGAGCTGAACGCTCTCCTCGGCCAGGTCGAACTCCAGCGAGCGCCGCATGCCGATGACGTCGCCACCCATCTGGAAGGGCACTTCCCGGTCGAAGTCCATGCGCAGGCGCTGGACGAACCAGTCATGCATGTGGGGCATCGGGTGCTCGCCGCGCCAGAGGCGGAACATGTTCCGGGTGGCCTCGACCACCCCGGCGCCATAGACGCGCACGGACAGCCGGTGGGGCACCGCCTGCGCGAAGGGGAAGGCCTTGAAGCCGAAGCCCCACTCGGGCGTGGTGGCCGCGCCGGCGACGCCCGCGGGCCCTCGGTACAGGAGCGCGCCCTTGTCCCCATGCGGCACGGGCTGCACGGAACCCCGCGCGTCCACCGTGAGGGCGGGGTCGCCCAGGTTGTAGACGGACACCGTCGGGTTGCCCTCGCCGAAGAGGTGGCGAGGCACCGTCCGGGTGAACATGGCGCCCAGGTAGCCGCGCAGGCCAGCCTGGGTGCTGCGCAGCGGACCGGAGGCGGCGAGCTGGTTCTTGAAGTCCTGAATCATCTCCGCGTCCCAGCCGGTGCCGGCGAAGGGGGCCACCTTGCCCTCCACGCGGACCAGGGCGAAGGGGCGCAGGGGCGGCAGGCGCTCGCCCACGGCGGCGATCTGCTTCAAGGCCTCCGCGGGCCGGGGCGCGCCGGTGACGCGGGCCCAGGCGTTGCCGGTGCCCATCGGGAGCACGCCAATGGCCGGCAGGGCCACCCCCGCGGTGCGCAGCTCGTTGAGCAGCCCCGTAATCGTCCCGTCACCACCGCCCGCCAGGAGGAGGGAGGGCGGATTGGGCCGGAGCGTGTCCGAAATCCAGGCACGGGCCTCGTCGAGCGAACGGGTGAGCGCCACGCGTGCCCGGGGCAGGAAGCGCTGGACCAGCCCTCCCATGCCTTCGGAGCCCCGGCGTGCACGCAGGTTGACGAGGACGGCGATGTCATTCATGGCGAGCGGGACTCTCTCCACGCTTTGTCATGGCCCGGTCACGGAGCAGCAACCGGTGACGCGTCGTGACGCAAAAAGGACCCTCATACTCCCAGTGCATGGGCGAAACGGGCCTTCAGCCCCCGTGCCTCCCGCTTCTTTCCGAGGGAGAACGCCGCCGCGGCCACGCCCCCGGCGACCAGCAGCCGGCGCAGCCATTGCTTACCCGCCGCGTGGTGGCCCCCCGAGGTCCCCGTTCCCTCCGCCATCGGACGGAAGAGCGTCCCAGAGGTGTGGCCCTGGCGCTCCTTCTCGAAGTGATGGGCCTCGGTGACGCCGTTCATGGTGCGCTCGAAGGTGCGGGGCAGCAGGCCGTGCATGGCGGCGAAGCTCCGAGCTGCGGGACCGACGAAGACCTCGTGCCTGGGGCTGCGGAGGACCCGGAGGATGGCGCGCGCGACGCGCTCCGGCGTGTAGACGGGCTCCACGGGACGGATGCGCCAGCCGGTGTAGTTGGCGGTGTGTTGCCATAGCGGCGTGTCGATGGCCGCGGGAAGCACGGTACACACGTCGATGCCGGTGCCGAGCAGCTCCTGGCGGACAGACGCCGAGAAGCCGCGCACGGCGTGCTTCGAGGCCACGTAGGCGCTGACATACGGCGCGGCGACCGCCCCAAAGGTCGAGGAGACATTGACCAGTGTGCCGTAGCCCTGCCGGCGGAACTGGGCCACGGCGGCGCGAGCGCCGCTGACAGTGCCGAAGAAGTTCGTCTCCATCACCTGTCGGAAGGCGTCATCCGGTGTCTCTTCGAGACGGCCCATGAGGTAGACGCCCGCGTTGTTGATCCACGCATCGAAGTGGCCGAAGACGTTGCGCGCCTCGTCCGCCAGGTGCTGCACGGCGGCCACATCGGACACGTCCGTGGGCACGACGTGGGCCTGGACGCCGAGCCCCCGGCACTCGCGAGCCAGGTCCTCCAGCGGCTCCTCGCGCCGGGCGGCCAGGACGACGTGGGCCCCCTTCTTCGCCAGGGCCAGCGCGGTGGCGCGGCCAATGCCACTGGACGCGCCGGTGACGACGACGACTTGGTTCTTCCAGGCTCGCTTCATGTCCGCGTTCTCCTTGTCGGGCCGAGCCCCACCGCATGGCCTGAGTTCCCCTCGCGAAGATGGCGATTGCACACAGCGACGCACCGGGTCATCGAGCACCTGGTTGGAGGGTAGGCGGTAGAGCGGCGCGAGGGTCCACGTCCCAGACCGCCGCCGGGGATGGGGGTCCACTGCCGGGACGGGGGGCTGGGCGCGAAGCGGTGCGTCCGCACGGGACGTGGAGGCGGGGTGGCACGCGGGTAAAGGGTGGAGATGGCTCGGCTTTTCGCGGAGCACAGGTGGGTTGGAGGAAGCGGAGCGGGCTTGGTATGTGCGAGCGACTGTCGGGCAGGAAACGGAACGCAACCTGCACTCGGCCCGCGAGCCATGAACATCTCCGAACGCTTCCTTCCGCCGCCCTGGACGGCGGCCGTCGTCCTCCTGTGTGCGTCCGCGTGCATCAACGTGCCGGCCGTCGAGCCCGCACAGGCAGAGGTGCGAATCACCGCGCCGGCGGGAACGGCCTACACGAATGGTGTGGTCGAGGTCCGACTCGACGTGACGGGCCATACGCCGGACCGCGTGGAACTGCTCAAGGACGGCGAAGTGATGGCGGAGCTGGCGCCGCCATACACGTACACCTGGGACACAGCGGGAGAAGCGGAAGGGACGTACCGGCTGGAGGCGCGCGCGGCGCTGGGAGATGTCGCGTACGTGAGCGCGAACCGCGAGGTGGTGGTGGACCGGACGCCGCCGCGAGTGGTGTCACGCGTGCCGGAACCGGGCGCCCAGGAGGTCTGGGTGCAGAGCCCCATCCGCGCCGAATTCTCCGAGCCCGTAAAGCAGAGCACCGTGACGACGGAGTCCGTGCACCTGACAGTGGGCGACGTGGCCGTGGCCCACACGGTGTCCCTGTCGGAGGATGGGAAGACGGTGACGGTGGTGCCCGTGACACAGGTGACCGCGCCGAGCACCGTGACGCTGGCCTTCTCAGGGACAGTGACGGACCTGGCTGGGAATGCCGCCGTGAATCTGGGGGAGGCGTGGAGCTGGGCTGTTCCTGAGTTCGTGCCGTATCCGACGCACTCAATCGTTCCACGCCATCCCTATACGGGAGTTACTGCCTACCTCAAGCTTGGCCCAAGCGGGCACCCTACAGTTCTGACACATCGATTTGATGGTCAGGCCGGGAACCTTTTCGTGAGCCGATGGGATGGCGACTCCTGGGAACAGCTCGGCGGCGGGCTGAAAACGAGTCCAGAAGAATTCACCATCTTCTCCCCCAATCTCCAAATCCTCCCAAATGGAAATCCAATCATCGCCTGGACGGAGAACCTCGGCACAGAGTCAAGCAATTACATTCACGTCGCGCAATGGAATGGCGAAACATGGGAACGACTTGGAGGCAGCGAAGGAATCGTTCCTGCACGACCCCATGCATGGGATGTCGCACTCGCGCTCACCAGCGACGGTCGGCCTGTCGTTGCAACCAACATGGACCCAGAAGACGCCGAGGGCGGTATCCAAGTCTATCAATGGACCCATGAGCAGTGGCAGCGAATTGGTCCTCCTGTGTATGACTCCCTCTACTCAGTACGGACGCCCCAGCTCGCGCTAGACTCTCTTGACAACCCCACGATCGCCCTTGCGCATCCCGCAACTGAGATGCAGGGACGTATCGTCGTTTGGCGCTGGACGGGAAGCGAGTGGGCGCAACTAGGAGAGTCCGTCAACAGCAGCGCAAACCCAACCTCCTATTCCTCCGGTCTCAGGTCACTCCTTTTCAACTCAGCTGACGAACCCATCATCTCCTGGACGGGTAGCAGCACAGGCACACAAGATGACCTGTTCTCCAGCATTTGGTCCAACAACCAATGGGTCTCGCTAGGAACTCCGCCGCGGACGGACGCAACGAGCATCCGAACAGTCCGTGGGAGCACTCTCACCACCAACGATGCGCTCCTCCTAGTGTCGACCGAATATGACACCCTGGGGGGAATGATCAATGTCCATCGCCTAGAGAACAATTACTGGCAGCTCGTATGGAACAGCCGGGCGGCCTTTCCCGGAACGCGAACCTCCATAGGAGCGCACAGCTTCGACGCAGACAGCTCCGGGAATCTGGCATTGACCTGGACCGAGCCAAGAGAAGAACAACACGTCGAAATTGTCGTGTATCGGCGAAACCAATAAATCAAGCCCCAGCCCATCCGCTACGTATCCAAGAGAGTCAAAGATGAGGATCGCAACAGCAATTGTCGCATGCCTTGTGTCCACGACTGCGTACTCGGCCCCCCGCCGCACGGTGGTGGCCAGCGGCGACTGCAAGGACGCGGAGCTGAGCGGGCAGGCCAAGGCATTCCTGGGTGCCCTCGCCTCGCGCCCCGAGCAGGACACCCTCACCGCCAACCAGTTCAGCGACCGGCTCTTCCCACAGCCCACCAAGAGCTACGAGGACCTCCAGCGGCAGCTCGAAGCAGCCCAAGACCAGTTCTACGAAGGCCGCAACGCCAGGACGCTCCAGGCCGTCGACGAAGCCCTGCAGCAGATCACTCGGCTCCCCGTGGGAGACGCCCGCTGGAAGCTCTACGTCGAAGCCCAGCTCCTCCACGGCCTCAACTACCGCGCAATGGGCAAGCCGAAGGAGAGCGACACGGCGTTCCGCAACGTGCTGCGGCTCCAGACCGAGTACCAGCTAAACCCGGACTACTTCGCCCCTTCCGTTCGACAGAACTTCGACAAGCTCCGGAAGGAACTCGCCCAGACGCGCAAGGTGAAGCTGTCCGTGAAGTCCACGCTGCCCGCCGCGGACGTGTACCTGGATGGGCTCAAGCTTGGGCAGACGCCCCTGTCACTCGATGCCGTCCCGGGCACCTATCACCTCACGCTCGTCAAAGGCGCCACCACGAGCTTCCCACGGCACATCCAGGTGCAGGGCACGGAGACGCCGTTACTCGTCGACGTGGCCTATGAGGGCGCTGTCTCCGCGAGCCCCTTCCCCTGCCTCGCCACCTCCGACGGCAACGACGAGCGCACGCTGAGCCATGCGGTCCGGCTGGGCGGCACGCTCGGCGTGGAGGAAGTCATCGTCGTCCGGCTCGAGCGCCCGAGCAGCGGGCCCAAGTGGTTCGCGGCCACCGTCCTCAATGTCGAAGGAGGACAGAAGCTCCGCGAAGGCGGCTTCAAGACCCAGGGCGCGGACGCGCCGGACGAGGCACTCGCGGCGCTGGTCGACTTCGTCACAACCGGCCGCTCACCCTCCAACCTCGTGGTGATGAACGCCAATGGAAAGGCCCCGTGGGAATCTTCCGGGAACGTGGGCAGGAACGGGAGCGCGTCAGCAGGCGGCTTGGACCTGACGGCCCCCAACCTTCTGTCAGAGGGCGACGCGTCGGGGACACGCTCCACCTCCGGACTTCGCACGGCCTCGTATGTCGCGCTGGGAACGGGTGTGGCCGCATTCGGTGGCGCGGGCATCGTCCGGCTTCTTGCCCAGAAAGATGTGAACGCGTTGGAGAAGCGGCTCGACAACGGCCGGATTCTGTCCAGTGACAAGGAGGCGATGGGGCTTCGCGACTCGCTGGTTCAGAAGAGCAACGTCCTCAATGGGTTGCTCGTCGCTGGCGGCGCGGCAGTTGTCACGGGCGCGGTGCTCTACCTCCTGTCTCCTGATTCGAGCTCGGCACCGCCCGTCTCAGTCGGACTCTCCGCGGACAGCCACGGCGCGGCGGCCTCACTGTCTGGTTCGTTCTGACGCACTATTCACGAATCCAAGGACACGCATTCCGCGAGAGGTGGACCATCCGAGTCATTCCACCTCTCGCGCAGGCAAGCAGGCACGTCGAGTGCTGGATAGGAGAGACGCGTCAACAAACACCACCGGGCCATCACGGCGCATAGAGTGCCGCCCATGATGCGAGCCCTCTTCGTCCTGCTGCTGGCCACGAGCGCCTCCGCGGCCTCTCCCCGAACCCTCCGGGTCGACTACTTCCACACCGGGAACGCCACCGAGGAACGGTTCAGCCTCGACAAGGTCGTCATCGAGCCGCTGCCCTGGCCCGGCCACCCGGAACGGGCCATCGACGAGACGAACCTCGGCAAGTACCTCTTCGAGGTCCGAGACAGAAAGAACAACCGGCTCCTGTTCTCGCGAGGCTTTGCGTCCATCTACGGCGAGTGGGAGGTCACGGACGAGGCGCGCAGCAGCAACCGCACCTTCCATGAGTCGCTCCGCTTCCCCGCGCCTGAGCGCCCCGTGCAGGTGCTCCTCAAGAAGCGGGATGCCCAGAATGCCTTCCGCGAGGTGTGGTCGCTGGTTGTCGACCCGAAGGACATGTTCGTCGACTCCTCGTCTCCTCCCGCTCCCGGGCCGCTGTTGAAACTGCTGGAGAACGGGCCGTCAGCGCAGCAGGTCGACCTGCTCATCCTGGGGGACGGCTACACGAAGGCCGAGCACGCCAAGTTCGAGAAGGATGCCCGGCACATGGTGGACATCCTCTTCACCTTCTCTCCCTTCAAGGAGCGCAAGTCGGACTTCAACGTGTGGGGGCTCGTCCCCGCCGCGGCCCAGTCCGGCATTTCGCGCCCCTCCACCGGCGTCCACCGGCGCTCTCCCATCGGCGCCACCTACGATGCCTTTGGCAGTGAGCGATATGTGCTCACCTTCGACAACAAGGCCTTCCGCGAGGCAGCGGCCTTCGCGCCCTACGAGTTCGTGGAGATCCTGGTCAACGGCAACACCTACGGCGGCGGCGGCATCTTCGGGCTCTACGGCACCGTCGCCTCGGACAGCCTGTGGGCGCCCTACGTCTTCGTGCACGAGTTCGGCCACCACTTCGCCGGGCTGGCGGACGAGTACTACACCTCTGAATCCGTCTATGCGCCCGCCGCGGACCGCCTGGAGCCCTGGGAGAAGAACGTCACCGCGCTCCACTCCCCGGAAGACCTGAAGTGGAAGCACTTGGTGTCACCAGGAACACCCCTGCCTACCCCCTGGAACAAGGAGGGATACGAAAAGCATGCCACCGCCGTGCAGAAGCAGCGCGGCCAGATTCGGGCGCAGCGAAAGCCCGAGTCAGACATGGACAAGCTCTTCCTGGCCCAGCGGGACTGGGAGGAAAAGTTCCTTTCCTCACAGAAGTATTCAGGCCGGGTCGGAGCCTTCGAGGGGGCCATGTACGAGTCGAAGGGCTACTACCGGCCACAGGTCGACTGCGTGATGTTCACTCGGGATCGCGTCCCATTCTGCGCGGTGTGTCAGAGCGCCATCTCCGAAGTCATCGACCTGTATTCCGGCCCTCCGGCCAGGTCTCCTCAGGCCAATCCCTGAACGCCTGAAAATCCGGTCACCTCTTGTGTGAAATGCCCATGTCACCAGGAGCGGACATTGGATTGCCCTCCGGTTCAGGTGTAAGGGGGACGCAACCTGCTTCCCATGGAGGGGAACTCATGCAGAGACGATTTTGGCTCCCGGCGGTCGTCACGGCCGTGATGGTCACGATGGGCACGGGATGTGGCGACGAATGCGTTGACCAGTTTGACTGCCGCACGGACAAGGGCACGCCGGCCGCTGGCAAGCAGTGGACCTGTAACTCTGGAACGTGCGAGCAGCGCGACATCTCCCAGGGCTCGGATGCGGGCACCGAGGAAGACGCGGGCACCGACCCGGATGCCGGCGAAGGCGACGCGGGCACCGACCCGGAGGGCTGCACCAGCAATGCGACCTGCGGTCTGACCGAGACCTGCAACACCACGACGAGCACGTGCGAGGACTCGGGCTTTGCCACGCCGGTGGCGACGACCAGCACGCAGATCCAGGCCGTCCGGGATGCGGCGGATGGCGCGCTCGACCCCGCGTTGCCCATCGAGGGTGCGTTCGTCACGTTCATCAAGCCTGCCGTCACGGGCAGCAACGAACTCCCCGGCTTCTTCGTCCAGGCCGAGGCCCAGGGCCCCGCCCTGTTCGTGTCCGACGCGACGGCGCTGGCCGCGGTCGCCGTGGGTGACCGGGTCAGCTTCTCCGTGTCGTCGAAGGCGACCACCGGCGGCCTGCGCTCCGCGGCCACCGTCACCGGGACCACGGTCATCAGCCAGGGCCACCCGGTTCAGAACCAGTCGACCGCCACCCCGGCCGGCCTCGCGGTCAACCGCTCCGCGGACACGTCGGACACGCTGGTGAACGGCCTGGACTCCGTGGAGTCCGAGCTCACCTACCTGACGGGCACGATTGCCGCGGCCGGCAGTGGCATTGGCGCCGGCTACACTGGGTTCCAGATCACCACCGAGGGTGTCATCGCTGGCACCGCCAACTTCCGGCTCCGCGTGCCCACGACGCTCGCCACCGAGCTCGACCTCATCCAGGGCTGCACGTTCACGCTGAACGCGGGCCCCATCTGGCGGTTCGATGCCGCCGCCCAGCCGTCCGCGTTCACGGCCTCCGAGCTCACTCTGTCGGGCTGCGCCGCGCCGACGTTCAAGTCGGCTTCGGCGACGTCGCTGACGGAGCTCGTGCTCAGCTTCAGCCGCAGCATCTCAGCGGCGAGCATCACCAACGCGCAGGAGCAGTTCACGCTCACCGAGGGACTGACGATCTCCGAGTTCCGCGTCGAGGGTCAGCGGGTCATCCTGACCACGAGCGAGCAGACCCCGGGCACCACCTACTCCGTCACCGTCGCGAACACCGTGACGGACGTGGCGGGAGGC
The DNA here is from genome assembly GCF_006547355.1 of Myxococcus sp. AB036A. Classification (NCBI taxonomy): domain Bacteria; kingdom Pseudomonadati; phylum Myxococcota; class Myxococcia; order Myxococcales; family Myxococcaceae; genus Myxococcus; species Myxococcus sp. AB036A. Next base: position 269,031 of record NZ_VHLC01000001.1, read on the forward strand.
TCTGTGGCTTCGGAGGCCAGCACGCAGACGTTCCGCGGCTACCGCACGCCGGCCGTTCTCCAGCTGACCGAGGTGCAGCCGAACGCGACTGGGTCCGGCAGCGCCAAGGACCTGGTTGAACTGCAGGTCCTCACTGCGGGAACCACGGCAGGCCTCATCTTGGTCCAGGACAGCGTCACCGCCAACCCCGGTACACTCGCCAGCTTCCCCGACGTGGACGTCGCGGTCGGCGACATCATCGTGGTGCACCTCAACCCGGTCGACACCCAGGCGAATCCTTTCAGGGCCGAGACCCTGACGAAGGATGAAGCCCCGCGGAGTGCCAATCCCACGCACTACGACACTGCATGGGATTTCAGGGGCATTGGTACCAATGCCATCACCTACTCGAGCCGGATCATTCTCGTGCAGGACGCGGCTGGAACCATTCAGGACGCGGTGCCGTTCCGGACGACGGGGACCCCTCCCGGTGCCTTCCCGGGCCACCTGCAGGCCATTCAGGCTGCCGGCCAGTGGCTACCGGCCGATTGCGAAGGTGCCCCCTGCACCAACACGTCCACGCCTTCCGCCGGTGACGTGTCCGCATCCTGGGCAGGTATTCCGAACAACGCCGATCCCACCAGCAACAGCGTCCGCCGCATCAGCGCGACGGACACCAACACGAAGGACGACTGGGCGGTGGGCGCTCCTTCGTGGGGCCTGCCCAACTTCTAGTCTGACGGCTTCCACATGAAGCATCCGGGCCGCGGCTCCTTGTGAGCCGCGGCCCTTTTCTTTGCCCTGGGTTCGGTAGGACCCTGTGCGCCGTCGTCACGGCTGCCTCTACAGTGCCGACACTTCATCCGTGGGCCCGACTCCTTCGCGGGCCGGAGTCTTCATGCGCGCCCATCACGCCCTGCTCCCCATCCTCGCGCTGCTGCTGACCGCATGTTCTGACTCCGCGCCTCCCCACACTGACGACACCGGACCGGGCCTGGCCATCACCACGGAGGCGCTCCCCGCCGCATCCGTCGCGCAGGCCTATCGCAGCTCCCTCACCGCTTCGGGTGGCACGCCTGCCTATTCGTGGCGCGTCGCGCAGGGCGCACTGCCCTCCGGACTCAGCCTCTCCACCCTGGGCGAAATCACTGGGACGCCCCAATCAGCGGGCACCGCTTCCTTCGACGCGGAGGTCCGTGACTCCCGCGGACGGACTGTTCGCGCCACGTTCGAGCTCGAGGTGCTCAACGCCGGCCTCCAGGTCGCGTCATCCACGCTCCCCGATGCCTACGTCGGCGACAACTACGCCGCGCAACTCGACGCTTCGGGCGGCACAGCGCCGTATACCTGGGCGCTCGCGGAGGGCACCCTCCCATCGGGCGTGCGCCTCGACGCACAGGGGCACATCTCCGGCGTTCCCGCCAGCTCCGGCACCTTCTCCGTCACCGTCCACGTGCAGGACGCCACCGGGCATTCGAGCCAGCGTGTCCTCGCGCTCTCCGCCTTCACCGCGCCCTATCTCGCGAGCGACACGCTCCCCTCCGCCTCGCTCGGAGCGGCCTACTCCACGGAGCTTCACGCGGTTGGCGGGCGACCACCGCTCACGTTCCGCATCACCTCGGGTGCCTTGCCCGCGGGCCTCCAACTGGATGCCAGCTTTGTCCGAGGGACGCCCAGCGCACCAGGAGCCGCCTCCTTCACCGTCGAGGTCCAGGACGCCAATGGCCGCGCGGCGTCCGCCACGTTCAACCTCACCGTCCAGGGCGGCATCACCCTCACCCCCAGCGCGCTACCGGATGCCTATACCGATGCCGCGTATCGACAAGGCCTGTTGGTGATGGGTGGACGCGCGCCTTATGCCTGGGTGCTCAGCGCGGGTTCGCTTCCCGCCGGCATCCGACTCACCAGCGCCGGCCTGCTCGAAGGCACCGCGTCCACGACGGGTACCTTCTCCTTCTCCGTCCAAGTCACTGACGCCGACGCACGCGTCGCCACCCGGGCGCTCGACCTTGTCGTGTACCGGCCTCCGTCCGTGGATGGACCTGCGATTCAGCTCGACGGGTATGTCTCGCAGTCCTTCAGCGCCACGTACTCCGTCACCGGCGGAAAGGCGCCGTATTCGTTCGCTCCAGCCAGCCCCCTTCCCTCCTGGCTGCAGCTCTCCGCCTCCGGACGGCTCTCAGGCACGCCTCCCGCTCCCGGCACCACCAGCGGACAGGCCGTCGTCACCGACGCAAACGGACGGACGGACACACGCGCCTTCACCCTCACGGTCTACGAACTCCCCACCGTCGTCACCACGTCGCTGCCCGATGCGCGCAAGGACCTGCCCTACTCCACCCAACTGCAAGCATCCGGCGGCAAGGCGCCGCTTTCCTGGCACATCGTGTCGGGGATGCCGCCTTCAGGGCTCACGCTCTCAACATCAGGAACCCTCAGCGGCACCCTCTCGGAGCTCGGGTACTCAGCGTTCACAGTCACAGTGACGGACGCCACGGGCCAGCAGGGTTGGCACGCGATGGTCCTCCACGTGCGCACCGCCAGCGCGCCCCTCACAGTGGGCCATTGGAACCTCGAGTGGTTCGGCGCCCCCAACCAGGGCCCGCCGGACTCCACCTCGGAAGGCGGAACGACAGACGACCTTCAGATTGCCCACGCGCGCGACATCATTCGCGAATCGGGGGTCAACGTGTGGGGCCTCGTGGAGATGGTGGACGCCGCGGACTTCGCCACCCTCAAGTCGCAGCTCTCTGGCTTCAACGGCTTCCTCGCCAATGACACGTCCTTCGTCTCCAACGGAACGGCCTACTACAGCAGCGGCGAGCAGAAGCCCGGCATCCTCTACGACAGCACCCTCACGCTGCAGGGGGCGCAGCTCATCCTCACCGAGAACGACGCGGACTTCGGTGGCCGCCCGCCCCTGCGCGTGGACTTCACCACGACCGTCCAGGGCGTGAGCACCCACCTAGTCGTCATCGTCGTTCACATGAAGGCGTTCGACAACGAGACCGCCTACGGACAGCGGCAACGCTCCAGTGCGGCGCTCAAGTCGTATCTCGACACATCCCTGCCCACCGAGCGCGTGCTCGTCATTGGCGACTGGAATGACGATGTCGACCAGTCCATCACCCAAGGCAGCGACGGCGCCCCGCTGCCCAGCCCCTTCGCGCCGTTCGTGGCCGACACGCAGCGCTACACCTTCATCACCGAGCAACTGTCCCTGCGCGGCTTGCGCACCACCGTCGACTATCGCGACGCCATCGACCACACGCTCGCCTCCAACGAGATGGCCGCGAACTACCTGCCCGGCTCCGTCGAAATCCTGCGCCCGGACGCGTGGATTCCCAACTACGGCGACATCGTCAGCGACCACTATCCCGTCATCAGCAGCTACGACCTGGGAGACTCCGGCGGCGACACGGACCCGGAGCCCTTGTCCAACCTCATCATCAACGAGGTCCTGCCCAACGAGCCCATCCCGCCCGGGCAGACCGTGTCGGATACCCATTACGAATTCATCGAGGTGTACAACGCGGGGAGCTCCACCGCGGACCTGTCCCGCTGGAGCCTGTCGGACTCCGCATCCGTGCGACATGTCTTCGCCCCCGGCACCACGCTCGCTCCCGGCCGGGTCTTCGTCGTCTTTGGTGGCGCTCGAGGCTTCCCGGCCGGTACGCCCGATACCGTGGCCGCATCCTCGGGCGGCCTGGGCCTCAACAACGATGGCGACGTCGTCAGGCTCCTCTCGCCCGATGGGAGCAGCGTAAATGAGATGTCCTACGGAGGCACCTTCGACAACATCTCCTTCAACCGATCGCCCGATGCCACGCCCGGCGCGGCGTTCGACTACCACCACCTGATAACCCCAGGGCTCAGCTCATCCCCGGGCCTCCGCGTGGATGGCCGGGCGTTCTGACCCGCTCCCGCGACAGGCGCCTCTGACCTCGGTTTCAGCGAAGTGAATCGAGCGGCGCGCCTGGGCCCACGGTGTCCCCGCGTGGGGCTGACTCGTGCTGGCGCGGTGGTTCGGCACCGGGCCCCGGCATCCCATCCACGCGGTGCGCCACCAGACCTCCGGGACCATCGCCGTAGATGACACGAACCTCGTCTCCCTCGTGATACTCCCGCAGGCCCGTGACGAGCTCGCCCTTCATGAAGAGGCGGGTCTGGTCATCCACTCCGACGTCGTACTCCACGCCGTCATCGCCGCGGATGAGCAGCTCGTTGTCGCCCACCCACTCCACGCGGCCATGGAGCTGGTCCGTGGGCGCTGGCCGTCCCGAACCGCCCTGCCCCGCCCCCAGCGTGCCCACGGGAAGCGAGCCGGAGCCAGGCGCCCCGGATTCTGGGGGCCGCTCGCGTGAGGCCATGAGGCCGCGAAGGACGTCCGAGCGGCCTTCTCGCTCGCTCGCGGATGGAGGCCCCCGGCTCTCGCTCCGCTGGCCGCAACCGAGCCACACGGCGAACAGCCCGAATGCCATCAGCCTCCAACCGCGCGTTGCCCTCATGCGCTCGTGCCCCCCGCGTGTGGAAGTTCATCGCGACGGCCGGTCCGCACCGGCCCGCGCCTGTCTCTTCCTCAACATGCGGATGGCCCTGGCGGCCGAGAACCCAGTGCGTCCCAAGGCGCACCTTGATGGCGACCAGGGAGGCGGTAGAGCGCTCCGTCTCACGGCATCTCAGCCTGCGTGGATGCCTCGACCTCGAACGCACCAGCCGGCCAGCATCCTCCTGAAGCCTGCCCGAGGAGGACCTCCCGCGCGGGTGTGTCAGCGCAACGAAGCCCTCTCGGAGCGGCTGCGCGCCAGTGAAGAGGAGCAGGCCATGCGGCTCGACGAATCACCGCCCTGGTCTCGTTCGTCAGCGCGGATGAGCGCTACGGCCGGGCCGCGTCAACAAAGCGCACGAGGACGGGTTCGGGCTTTCGCAGGAGCAACTCGGAGGGGCTGCCTACGGCGTGCCGAGCCCCTTCGTGAAGCGGAGGGAGCAGAGTTCGAACAGCAATCCATGCGCTCGTCCGAACCGCCGTGCAGGAAGGGGAAGAAGCCGCGCGTCGTCCCACCACTCGACGCGCGCACTCCCGTCGGGGGCACCGGCCAGCCCCCGACGGCCCTCGGAACTACTCGATGGCGAAGATGAGCGTCACCTTCGCCTGCACCCGCTGCTCCTCGGGCTGGATGGGCGTCGCCATCGCGCGGGCATCCGCGACCTCGGCCATCGCGAAGCGCGCCGGGTAGAGCTGCGGCGGCTCCGTCACCGTGCTCGCGTCGAGCACCGCCCCCAGCTTCACGTTCAGCGACGCGGCCAGCACCTCCGCCGACTTGCGCGCCCGCGCCACCGCCTGCCGCAGGGCCTCACCCTGCACCGCCTCCTGGCGGCTCAGCCCGAAGCGCACCGAGTCCACCCGGTTCGCGCCCGCCGCCAGGGCCTGGTCCAGCAGGTTCCCCACCCGCGACAGGTCCTTCACGTGGACGCTCACCATGTTGCTCACCCGGTAGCCCTTCAGCTTCGGCTCCGTCTGGTTCGGCAGCGGCGGCGCGTACTCCGGGTACACCGAGTAGTTACGCGTCTGGATGTCCCGCCGCGCGATGCCCGCGGACGTCAGCGCCGCAATCACCTTCTCCATCCGCTTCGCGTTCTGCTCGCCCGCCGCCTTCGCGTTCGGCGCCAGCGTCTCCACCGCCACGTCGATGAAGGCCTCGTCGGGCTGCGCCTTCACCTCACCGGTGCCTTCCACGCGAATCGTCCGCATGCCCGCCGGGGCCTGCGCACGCGGCGCGGAGACGGGCTGTGGCTGCGCGAAGGCCGTCAGGCCAGTGAGCAACATCGCTGTCAGCAACAGGGGTCGAACAGGTCGAGCGAACATGGTGCCTCCTCAGGAATGGGCCGCTGCGGGTCGTACTGCAACGTCCTTACCCCTTGGAACGGCCGTCAGCGGGTGACATTCATATTCCTCGTGCTCGTGCCCGGAGCGCTCCTTCTCCCTCCTGGAAGAAGGGGCGCCGGACTGGCCGGAATCCTGTCCCGGCGGAATGTCACGGACCGGCGGCTTCGGCGCCGGCCATCTCCCGCACCACCTGACCGGGGCCTCGGCTCGCCACCGAACGCACCTTCGTGGTGGCCTTGCGCCGCGCGGCCCTCAGCGCATCCCGGCCCATGTCCATCACCGCCGACACCGCGCCCACGACCAGGTTGCCGGGCGGCGTGTCCGGCGCCATCGGGTGCGGCCGCGTGGGCGCCGCCTTCCGCGACATCTCCAGCACGTCGCCCATCGTCCGAAGTTCCTGCGGACGGAAGACCTTCTTCAACGCCGGGAAGAGGTCGCTCTCCTCCTGCAGGACGTGCGCGCGCACGTTCTCCATCAACACCTGCACCTTCGCGTCGAAACGCTCGGCTTCCGGGGACATTCCGTCCAGCTCCGCCAGCAGCCACTTCACCACGTGGTGCTCCTCCAGCGAGCGCAGCACGTCCGGCCCCAACTCCTCCGAGCGTGAACGAACCGCGGGGTAGAACACCTGCTCCTCGATGACGGCGTGCACGGCCAGCTCGGTGACCATCTGGTCCACCAGCCGACGCTTCAACTTGTGTGCATTGGGGCCCGCCTTCTCGAACTTCCGGAACAACTGCTCCACCGTCTTGTGGTCCGCCTTCAGCAACGCGATGGCATCCATGGACTCACCTCCCTGAGAGTTCGTTGGCCGCTGGCGTCCTGGCGCAGCGCGGCATGTCGTGGATGGTGGGGATGACGCCGCTTGGATGCGCGAGCGGCGCATGGACGGCCTGGCCGCGCGGCCGCTCAACGGGCAACCCGCCACGCCGCTGGGGATGCGACGGACTCCGAGACTCCCGGGCAATCACCCGTGGGCGTTTCGCGGGCCAATGTCCGTGCCACCGTACCTCGGGAGGATGGGGTGCGCCGCTGGTGGGACTGGGGAAGGGAGAGCACCGTGATGAATGACATCCTGCGCGTCCGGGTCGCGCGCGTGACTCGCGAGGCCGAGGACATCCTGTCGTACGAGCTGGTCGCGACGGAGGGAGGCACCCTGCCCCCCTTCGAGGCCGGCGCCCACCTGGAGGTCCGCGTCCCAGGTCCGGGAGACTTCCTGCGGGCGTATTCACTCTGCAACGACCCGGAGGAGACCCACCGCTACGTCATCGCCGTGGCCCGCGACGCCAAGGGCCGCGGGGGCTCGAACGCCATGCACGAACGGGTACACGAGGGCGACGTGCTGGAGGTGAAGCCTCCTCGCAACAACTTCCCCCTGCTGTTCGCGCGCAGCTACGTGCTGGTGGCGGGAGGCATCGGCATCACCCCCATGCTGTCCATGGCGCGCACGCTCCAGCGCACCGGCGCGGACTACACGCTGCACTACTGCGCGCGCGAGCCCGGCCGCACCGCCTTCCGCGAGCTGCTCTCCCAGGCGCCCTTCGCCGAGCACGTGCGCTTCTCCTTCGACGGAGGGGACCCGGCCCGGGGCCTGGACGTGAAGGGACTGCTGGCCACGCGACTGCCGGGGGCCCGGCTGTACTGTTGCGGCCCCGCGGGGTTGATGAAAGCCGTGCGCGACGCGGCCACCCTGCACCGCTGGCCTTGGGAGAAGGTGCACTTCGAGTCCTTCACCGCCGAGGGCACCAGCGCCGCCACGGGCCGGGAGGAGCAGGGTTTCGAGGTGACCATCCGCAGCACGGGCCAGGTGCTGCAGGTGCCCGTTGGCCAGTCGGTGCTCAACGTGCTGCGCCGCAACGGGGTGCGCATCCCCAGTGACTGCGAGGCCGGGACGTGCGGCACCTGCGTCACACGGGTCTGCGACGGCCAGCCCGACCACCGCGACACCTTCTTCCAGGCGGAGCCCGCGGGTGACCAGCGCATGCTCGTCTGCGTGTCACGCGCCCGCTCCAAGCGGCTGGTGCTGGACCTCTGACACCGCCGGGCCGGGAGCTATGCCGCCCGGCCCGAAGCCTCCCGGCGAGCACGCGCCACTTCGGACCGGACGAGCTGACGCAAGGCTTCCGGGTCGAAGGGCTTCTCCACGCGCGGATTGCCCACGCGCTCCAGGAATGTCCGCGCGGTGGCCGTGAAGGCGCCGCCGGTGATGAACACGATGCGCTCCGCCGCTCGCGAGTCCACCTGCGCGAGCGCATCGTACAGGTCCATCCCGGTCATCTCCGGCATCATCAGGTCGCAGAGCACCACGTCGTAACGGGCCTCTGTCCCGGTCAGCTTCTCCAGGGCCCGCCGCGCGCTCACCAACACATCCACGTCGTTCTCTCGCGCGAGGGTGCGGCGGATGGCGCCACTCACCAGGGCATCGTCGTCCACCACCAGCACGCGGCCTCGCGTTGCCGCCTCGGTCGCGGAGGGCCGTCCATCCTCGCCCACGCGGTCTGGAGGCGGCCCGTCCGCGCTCGCGTGGGTGGACGACGGCGCTCCCTGGGGCGAGCCCACGGTGCCCGCCTCCGAGGACCGTGACATGCCGGATGTGACACTGGCGTCCTGTGCGGCCATCCGCCCTCCGTTCTCCTGGCTCGCCGCCGGGGCGTCGGAATCCACTGCCCGGCCGTCCGTGGACTTCGCCTGTGGAGGCGTGGTGCCCCCCTCAGCCCCTTGCGCCCGCTCCGGAGCAGCGGCCCGCGACGCCGAGTCCGGTTCGCCACGCAGGCGCATCGCGGTCGCGTCGCTCGCCGCCACACCGTGCTCGACAGACACATCGGGCGCCGTTGCGATGTGTCCCGAAGACGCTGGAGTCACAGGCACCGCTGTCCCCGGCACGGCTCGCTCCGACGTCGCGGGAGGCTCCACCGAGGCACCGTCCCCGCCAACCCGCTGCGCCTCCGCCGCAGCCCTCAGCGTCACGCGGAACACCGAGCCCCGCCCGGCCTCGCTGTCCACGGCGATGGTGCCGCCCATGGCCGTCAGGTAGGCGTGGCACAGCGACAACCCCAGCCCCGTGCCCACGCCCACCGGCTTCGTCGTGTAGAAGGGGTCGAAGATGCGGCCGAGCAGCTCCGGCGAAATCCCGCTGCCCGTGTCGCGCACCTCCGTCACCACCCGCCCATCCAGGCCCCTGCGCGTGATGAGCCGCACCTCGTTCGACTCCGCCTGTCCCTCCGGCAGCGCCTGCGCCGCGTTGATGAGCAGGTTGAGGAACACCTGTGCCAGGCGCGCCTCGTTGCCCTCCACGCGCGGCACGTCGCCGTAGTCGCGCACCAGCTTCGCGCGTGGGCGCAGCTCGCCCATGGCAATCTTCACCGCCGAGTCGAGCACCGCGTGCAACTCCACCGGCCCCTGCTTCTCGTCATCCGGCCGGGAGAACATCTTCAAGTCCTGGACGATGCGCCGCACCCGGTCCGCGCCCAGCAGCGCGTCACGCAGCGCCTGATTCACATCCTTCAAGCGAGCGCCCACGTCGCGCGTCCCGTCCAACTCCCGCGCGAGCGCGTCCGCCTCCTCGCTGGCGTGCTCCAGGTTCGACACGATGTACGCCAGCGGGTTGTTGATTTCGTGCCCCACGCCCGCCGCGAGCTGTCCCACCGCCGCCAGCCGCCCCGTCTGCACGAGCTGCGCCTGCGCCTGCCGGAGCGTGCGCATGTTCGCCTCCAGCTCCGCGTTGGCCCGCGCCAGCGCCTGCGTGCGGTCCTTCACGCGCTCCGCCAGCCACCGCTCGCGGTCCTTCAACTGCCCCACGCGCAGCAGGTACACGCTGACGCCCAGAATCCCCACGCCCAGCACGCACAGCAGCCAGAAGCCCGTGCGCTGCCACAGCTTCGGCTCCAACACGACGTCCAGGGACACCGGCTCGGTCCACCCGCCGTCCCGACCCTTCGCCTGGACTTCGAAGCGGTAGCTGCCGGGCCGCAGGCCGTTGTACAGGGCCCGCCGCGACTCCGCGTGCACCCAGGTGTCGTCATGGCCCGCCAGCCGGTAGCGGAAGGGCAGCCGCGCCGCGTCCACCGGCGTGAAGGCCGTGAAGCGAATCTCCAGCCGCGAGGCCCCGGGCTCCAGCTCCACCGGCCCCTCCATCGGCACCGGCGCGCCCTGGACGCGCACCTCTTCAATCCGCACCTCGGGCGGCTGCCGGCTCTCGCGCACCCGCACCGGGTCCACCACGATGGCGCCGCGCAGGTTGGTGAACCACAGCCGCCCGTCCTCCCCCCGCCACGCCGACGGCTGCGTGTTGCCGTTGCACTCCGCGCTGCGCATGCCGTCGCGCGTGTCGAAGTCCAGCGTCGTCAAGCGCGGGCGCACGCCCGCCGCCACGTCCTCCAGGTCACGCCGGGACACGCGGGACACGCCCTTGTTGCTGCTCATCCACAGCGAGCCGTCCCCGTCCGGCACCAGGCTGAACACCGCGTCGTCGTACAGGCCCTGCGCGACGGTGAAGCGCGCCCAGGTGTCCTCGCGCCACCGGCCCAGCCCCGTCTCCGTGCCCACCCACACCGTCCCGTCAGGGTCCGCGTGCAGCGCCAGCACCAGGTCGCCCGGCAACCCGTCCTGCTGCGTGAAGCGCTGGAAGCCCTTCTGCTCACCGTCCCAGCGCACCAGCCCCGTGTCCGAACCGAACCACACCCGGCCGCGCGAGTCCTCCACCATGACGATGATGGGGTTGGTGAAGCCGTGCTTCGGGCCGTACACCGTCACGCCGCCGCCATGCATCCGCGCCAGGCCCGCTTGCGTGCCCAGCCACGTGTCCCCCCGCGAGTCGACCAGGATGGCCGTCACCACGTCGTGCGGCAGCCCCTGCGCGCGCGACACCCGCGTGAAGCGCTGGCCGTCATACCGGTATGCACCGGTGAGGGTGCCCACCCACAGCGTCCCGTCATGCGCCTCGTGCATCGCGGGGATGACGCTCTCCGGAAGCCCTTGCTCGGTACCCACGTGGTGGAACGTGCGGTCCTCGTACCGGAACAGGCCGCTGGTGGTCCCCACCCACAGCGTGCCGCGGCGGTCCTCCAGCACGGCGCTGACCGTCTCGTCGGCCAGCCCCTCGGGAATGCCATAGGTGGCGAAGGGACCGTCACGCAGGCGCATCAGGCCCGAATAGGTGCCCACCCAGAGGTGGCCGTCCCGGTCCTCCAGCAGCGACAGCACCGCGGACTCCGCCATCCACTCCATGCCGGGCACCGGCTCGCTGAAGCCCTTCGAGTTGTGCCGCGTCAGGCCGCCGCGATGCGTGCCCACCCAGAGGTTGCCGTCACCGTCGGCGTACAGCGCGTTGACGGACAGGGATGGCAGGCCATCGTCGGTCGTGAAGCGCTGAGCCACCACGCCATTCCACGAATAGAGGCCCGCCTTCGTCCCCAGCCAGAGCACGCCCGTCGCATCGCGACGCAGCGCCATCACATAGGGCCGGGACTCCGGCCCGGGGAAGGGGAACGGCGCCGGCTCCACGCGCCCATCCACCCACCGGGCCAGCCCCTCCGGCGTGCCTACCCAGAGTGACGTGCCCTCCCCGGGCGTCAGCGCCGTGATGTGGGAGGCAGGCAGGCCATCCGCCACCGTGTACTGGCGCGTCACGCTCTCGCCCATGCGCACCTGCCAGAGCCCCGCGGTCGTGCCCACCCACAGCAAGCCATCCGCCGCCACCAGCGTCTCCACCCGCGCGGTCTCCAGCGGCCCGGCGGCGCCCGGGGCGCGCTCGAACCGGCCATCGCGGTACGCCACCAACCCCTGGCCCGTGCCCACCCACAGCGTGCCCGACGCATCCTCCGCGAGCGCCTTGATGGTGTGGTTGCGCAGCTCCGGCGTATTGCGCTTGTCGAACACGGTGAAGCGCGCGCCGTCGAAACGGGCTAGCCCCTCCCACGTGCCCAGCCAGAGGTAGCCGTCGCGCGTCTGCACCATGGACAGCAGGCTGTTCTGCGGCAGCCCGTCGTCGCTGCGCCACATGTCCTGGCTGTACTGCGAGACACGACGCTGGGGGTCCAGGGCCATGCCCGGCGTGGCCAGGATGAGTCCCACGAAGAAGAACCACCCGATGAACCCCCGCCCGAGAGCGCGGGCTCGCTGCCCCGGAGTGCGCATGTCGCACGCAGTGTCCAGCAGAAACGGCCCAGAGGCCACACGCCGCCGAATTCATCGGCTGTGGAACGTTCAGTGAACGGTCTTGGCGGCAGCGGCGAGGGACCGGCCTCCTCCCCCTGTACAGCCCCACCG